>DASTET010000739.1:0-2187 GCA_035709445.1 Blastocatellia bacterium
GCGCCTGGTTTATCGGATTGAGAAAATATCTTGTGCTGATGTTCTCCCGGCCCTCGGCGTTTACAAGCCTGCACCCGGCGGCAGCGCACCTCGGGATAGATTTCATGCAGTCGTAGAGGGCCTGGAACCCTCCGCGCGTAAGCCGCGCATCGCTATTTAGTAAGATTATGAAAGGCGAGCGAGTCGCTTTTATTGCCTGATTGCAGGCGGCGGCGAAGCCGAGGTTCCTCCGGTTCGTTATAAGCTCCGCCTGCGGGTAAGCCCTGGCGACAGCCTCCGGGCTGCCGTCCGTGGAGGCGTTATCGACTACGACAAGCTCGATCCCGGTTTGATCGGAGCTTTCGACCGCCGAGCCGAGACATTCGAGCAGCAGGGGCCGCGTATTATAGCTGATGATTATGATCGCAACCTGCGGTGACGGGTCAATCTTGCGCATGCGGAAAGTTAGACTATATATCTAAAACCTTGAAAGGCTCGAAGCAAAAAAAGAAACAAGGTCAAACAGGCCCCATTGTATCGGTGATCGTACCCTGCTACAACTCGGAGCGCACAATTCGCGAGTGCCTTGGCGGTGTCGTCGGACAGAAGACCTCGGTCGATTTCGAGGTGCTCGTCGTCGATAGCTCGACCGACCGGACGCCTTCGATAGTAGAAAAAGAGTTCTCCTCTGTCCGGCTGATACATCTCGACAGGCGGGCATTTGCGGCGGAGGCCAGAAACATCGGCATAAGAGAGTCGGCTGGCGATTACTGCCTTATGATCGATTCCGACTGCGTGGCGCGGGAAGACCTTATCGAGCGCGTCGTCGCCCGGCACGGCGAGGCCGAGTACGCGGCAGTCGGAGGGTCCCTGCGAAACGGCACGCCCGGCAGCATAAGCGGCCTGATCGGTTACTTGATCGAGTTCAAGGAGTTCATGCCCTGCACGCCTATGCGGGTTGAGAAGAGCGTCCCTACCGCAAATCTCGCTTACAGGCGCGAGGCGCTCGACCGGCTGGGATGCTTCGATGAAGAGATGCGATTGGGGGAGGACATACTGCTCAACTGGAAGATAACCTCTTCGGGAGGGCAGATACTTTTTGACCCCGCTATCGAAGTGACACACCTGAACAGGACGGGCTGGAAAGAGGTCCTGAATTACCAGATCGAGCTGGGCCTCTACTCGGCCCGCGCGCGTCGTCGCGGCGGTCTGCCCGGCACCTTTCTGCTCAGGTTTCCCGGGCTGACTCTGCTGCTGCCGTTTGCGCGGACTTACAGGGCGGCCCTGTGGCTTGCAAGGTATGATCGCGGCCTCTTCAGGACATTCCTGCTCATCTGGCCGCTCTACTTTTTGGCCGCGTCATTCTGGGCTTATGGCTTCTTCACCGAAGCCGCCTCGGAGATGGAGTGACCGTTCATGCCGGAAGCAGCAGGGCAATGGAAAGGGCCTGTTCTTTAATCTGATCGCGGTCTTCTGAGCATAGGGTATATCGGCGGTGACGTGCCCGCCTGTATTGTGCCCATCACCTCAAACCCGAACCTCTCATAGAGCGGAATGTTCCTCGGGTTCGACGATTCCAGATATGCAAGCCTCTTCTCGCGGTCGCATGGCGCCAACGCGTGCTTCATCAAGGCCGAGCCGTATCCCTTCCCCTGCCGGGCCGGATCGACTCCTATGAGCGGCAGATACCAGTGGGGCTCAGCCGGATGATAACTTCCCATCTGCTCGAATATGGAGAATGCCTCCGCCTGCCTGCTCTCGGGAACGCTTCGAGCAAGCAGGGCGGCCAGCTCCTCTTCCGGAAGCGGTACATCAGGCGGAATCCAGAGCGCAGCCCCTGAGAACCCGTCAGCGTAATAGCCTGTGCCGTGTTGGAATGCTTTGCCTCCGAATGCCCTGACGATACGAGGGAAATAAGTGAGATAGTCATGCGGGTCGGGATAATACCAGCGCGCGACCGGGTCTGCGCTGAACGCAAGCACAACGACGCCAATAGCGTTTTCTTGCTCTGAGGTTGAAGCGGTATTGATTGATATCGTAGTCATAGTCGTCCTCCGGTTGATGTGAGAAGTCTTATACGGCCCAGGCTCGGTCGATTTCCTCTCGGAGCCTCACATTATAATTCCGAACTCTCTCTCTAACACTGCTGCATACTCCTGCTCATCTTTCAGAGTCATTTCCCGCCGCTCGCCTCCCTCCGTCTCGATC
>DASTET010000740.1:0-2301 GCA_035709445.1 Blastocatellia bacterium
TTTTGATTCCAGGCTTAGATTTGTCGAGCGGACGCCTCTCACCATCGAGAGAGCGAACGGGTTACTGGTCAGCCGAGGGCAGGCGAAGCTGATCGAAGGGCTGGCCTCCGCTATAAACGAGAACAGCTCGCCGGGCGATCCTATCTTCTCTTTTGCCCAGAGAGGGACAGGCTTCTACTTTCTTACTGGTCGCAGAAACCCGACGCGGTTTATCTGGTGGCGCAATGTCGGGATCAAGAGCGAAGACAGGGCCGCCGCTATGGAGATGATAAATAACAGGGCGGTCAAGCTGATACTCTTGCAGGACAGCCTCAAAGACCGGCGCGTCCGCGATGCAGTTACGAGTAACTATGATCGTGTAAAGTCGGTTGCCGATATCGGAATTTATCTAAGAAGGGAAATAAAGGGAGGGTAAGGGACTCGATACAATGTACAGAGGGCACTGCATCGCAGTAGTCATGCCGATTCACAACGAAGGCGAACACCTTGCGCGAGCCATCTCGCGCGTCCCCGATCTGGTCGATATGATCGTCGCTATCGATGATGGTAGCTCGGATAAGTCCTGGCTACAGCTTTGCGAGATCGAGGACCGGAGGCTTGTAAGGCTCAGACACGCAAAGAACCTCGGCGTCGGAGCGGCGACGCGGGCAGGATATAAGCGCGCGCTCGAAGCGCAGGCAGATTACATCGCGGTGATGGATGGAGACGGGCAGATGGATGGCCGCGACCTGCCCTCGCTGCTCGATCGTGCTATTGCGGGAGCGGATTATGTCAAAGGGAACAGGCTCCTACACACGGAAACGATTTCCAGAATGCCGTTGACACGGCTTATAGGAAATCTCATCCTGAGCTGGCTTATGAAGCGAGCTTCTTCTTTTGACGGCAGCCTCGACGCGCAGTGCGGTTATACGGTCATTCGCGCTGCGTCGCTCGACAAGATATCGCTCGATGAGCTTTACAAACGGTACGGCTTTTTGAACGAGATGTTCTTCGCGGCGCGACGGGCCGGTTTGAAGATAGCCACGGTCCCGGTCCGGTCAGTCTATGGGAGCGAGCTGTCGGGTATAAATCCATTTACCGCCGTGCCAACCATAATCTATTTGATCGCGCGGGGCTTTATCCGTATGAGGTTCTCGAACGGCAGCATCAAGCCTGCGCTCTCGATTCAACAGACGGGCGGCGAATCGGCAAAGTAACGGCTTGAACATGCGGGATAGACCAGATCTGCTAATACTGACAAGCTCGTTTCCGCGAGACCCGAAGGATGAGACCTGCGGTTATATAAGGGAGTTCGCCCGACAGCTATCAAAGAGTTTCAATGTGAGAGTCCTCGCTCCGCCCGATCCTTTATCCGCCGCATGGCCCGAAGATAATTTCGCGCTGAGACGGTCTCCCTCACTAGTGCCCTCGCGCTTCAATTGGTTCGAGTCCGGAAAAGACCTGAACGATCTGCTGCGTGCAGGCCCGGTCGTCAAACTATTCAGCCTTATCTCAATGGCATTCTTTGTTCTTGCAGCCTTGCGGCTCTCACGCAGGGCCGATGTGATCTGCTCCCACTGGATGGCCCCTTCGGGGCTGACAGGCGCGCTCGCATCTCTTCTTTTTGGTAAGCCGCACATAATCATCGAGCACTCAGGCGGGCTGCACCTGCTTGCTCGCATACCGGGCGGTCGACTGCTCATACGCTTCATTGTGAAGCATAGCAGGAAAGTGATCACCGTCAGTCACGGTCTGAAAAAGAAACTTCTGAATTTGTATCCCGGCGCAGCTCAAAAAACAGAAGTGATTCCGATGGGGACGGCCCTTTATGCTGGCAGTCGCCCTGTCCCTGTACCGGCTATAGACAATTCGAACCGGTCAGGCGCTTTTAGGAGGGCGCTTTTCATCGGGAGGTTGACGGAGATCAAAGGCGTCGAGTGTCTTATTCGGGCAGTCGACGGGATGGAAGATATAGAGCTGATTGTGGCCGGAGATGGAGAGAGGCGGACTCTTCTGGAAGATATGGCCACGTCACTGGCTTTAAGGCCGTCCTTTCCAGGGCGGGTGGATGCGGAGGCAAAGGCCGAGTTGCTTGCTTGCTGTGATTTTGTCGTCATACCCTCGCTTGTCCTTCCCGATGGACGCGCAGAAGGATTGCCGGTAGTCTGTCTTGAATCTCTCGCCGCAGGCCGTCCCGTGATAGCCTCGCGCTCAGGCGGACTTGAGGAAGTGATAATTGACGGGTATAACGGATTGCTCTTCGATCCGGGTGATGCTGACGGGCTAGCATCGAGAATCAGGATGTTGATAGATAATCCTGAG
>DASTET010000741.1:0-2774 GCA_035709445.1 Blastocatellia bacterium
CGCTCAGGGCGGCGTTATGGTCGCGCAGTCCTGCGCTCGTGCTCTCGATAAGCTGCAACCTTTCTTCCGCCTGCCGGAGCGATTCGCGCGTATCGTAAAGCTCGGATCGGGCAGCGCCAAGCTCCGCTTTGAGGAGATCGATCTCGCTCTGGTTCTGATCGATAGTCGCGGCGAGCGCCTCGCGCTGTCTGAGTGATTCGGCCAGGTCCTGTTCGAGCGTTGCGACGCGGCCAGTAAGTGATGCGTTCTCTTCTTCTATGCGTCGTCGCTCGGATTCGAGCTGTGCGGCCATTTCGGAATACGCCCGCCCGCTTTCGTGCTGCATTGAGGCGAGCGAGGCGGCCCGCTCGCGAAGCTGGCCATTCTCCTCTTCGAGTCGGCGTGCCTGCTCTCGGGCCGCCTCGTTTTCGCGAAGCAGCGAGTCGCGCTCGACCTGCACCTGCGCCACAAGATGGGTGAGCTGGGCTGCCGCGTCTTCAAGCTCGCGCTCGCGGCGGGCTGCCGACTCTTCGAGCATCGCGAGCGACGTCTCCTCTTTTTCCAGCCTGACCCTGAGCGAGTCGCACCGCGAATGAAGCTCGGCCATGCGTATTGCGGCGACCGCCGCAGGCGCGAGCTTTGCAAGCGCAACTATCTCGTACTGCTCTATGTGGCGGTGGTTGAAGACGCCTATCAGCCCGACGGTGCCGGAAGGGCCCCGGAGCGGAAAGAGCGCGTAAGAGTCTCTCGATTCGCCCTGCGCGCCGTGCTGAAGGCCGAAGAGTTTTTCTCCCGCACCGATCGGGTCGCTGAAATCGGAAGCGCCGCCGCGCGCGATCAGCGAGGCCGAGAAGAGCGCGAGCGGCGCGCGCGGGTACTCTTTGTCTATCGCGGCGCCGCTTGCGGCCATAAGATGCATGCACATCTGGCGGTTTGTGCAGATGGCCGCCAGCGGGCAACGCTCGCATATATCGCCTCGTTTGACGACCCATATCTTACAGGTGGGCGCGCCGAGGTCCGCGGCTATCTGGTCGGCTATCAGTCCGAGCGCGCGGTCGAGGTTGGACCCGCGCGCCACCTCTTCGAAAATCTGTCTGATCCTGTCTTCTCTTGCTGTTTGCATTCAATATATCGCAGGGGGGCGAATTCATTGGCAGTGATGGAATGTTTGTGACTGCCAGTCACCCGAGATTCTAATCCCATAACAGATAAGCGTCAATTATTAAGAAGTCAGAAGCCAGAAGCCAGAAGCCAGAAGCTTTCGCGTCATCTCTCGATAGAAGCCGTGCGAAATAAATCAGAATATCTCTCTTCTGGCTTCTGACTTCTGGCTTCTGACTTCTTTATGTTGATTGACAATAGAATTCTTGCCGGATAGATTGAGCCGTCATGATAGTCGATCAGAATCACGAACGTCACTTTAGAGAACTGCGCCTCTTCGTAGAGGAGATATGCTGCAACCTTTGCCGCTTTCATCACGTCGAGCAGGGGGGGCTTACGCCTGAAGCCATAACGATAAGCCAGGAGAAGTACCTGGGCACCCCCGGATCGTTTGCCGATATATGCGTAGAGGCTCCCGGACTCGCCCCATACTTTGTCGAGGTCAAGCTCGGATATGCTCCCGAAAAGATCATAAACCACATGGCGCGCAAGTACGGGACGGATGCCCCGCTCGTAGGAAGCGCGTCGAAGATCATACTGGTGGTCGACGCCGCCCGGCACGCAGACTGGCCTGAGGTCCATCGCAAGATCGAAGCGGCAATTCGCCGGGGATTGACGCTGGAAGTCTGGGACGAGCGTCACCTGCTCTCGCTCATAAATGAACGGTTCGGTCTGCACGTCGAATCTATATCCGAAGATAACGTGGTCGAGATGAGGACTGCGCTCAACGCGGCCAAAGGCCGTTACGCGTTCGGCGACCAGTGGGCGAACGACTTCCAGCAACTCTCTCTGCTCTGGCACTTCGGGTTCTGGCGACTGAAGCAGCTCAGAGAGCACCATAATCTTTCGCCGCGAGCCATAATGCCGCCGGGCAATTATAAAGGCGTCGCCGTTGTGATGGCCGACCTCTGCTCTTTTTCGAGCTTCGTCCGCGATACCCGCGATGATGAAGTCGTGCGCCACTGTCTGACGATGTTCTATTCGAAGGCGAGATACGAGATACTAAACACCGGCGGGATGCTTTACCAGTTTGTCGGCGACGAAGTCATAGGTCTTTACGGATTGCCGGACCGCCCCGGCCATTACATACAAGCCGCCCTCGAATGCGCGCGCGCGCTGGTCGACCTCGGCAATTCCGTGTCGAACGAGTGGCAGCGCCAGATAGACCGGCTTCAGGAGGCCTGCGGCGTCCACGTAGGCATGTCGCTTGGCGACATACAGATCGTCTCTATGCAGCCTTTCGGCCGCGCGCATCTGGGCGCGATAGGCGACGGGATAAATATGGCCGCGCGGCTTCTGGCCACCGCCGGTTCGAGCGAGATAGTCGTAAGCAACGGGTTCTATCAGGGGCTCTCTCAAGAGACACAGGCCGGGTTCGCCGAGACCCCTCCCATCGATGCCCGAAACATCGGGCGTATCAAGGCATGGAGAATGTGCTGCGAGCGGTACTGATTGCTGCCGCGAAATAAACGAAGGCCGGAGAGAATCTCTCTTACTCTCCGGCCTTCGGATTCTCGCCCCATATACCTTGCTAGTTCCGGCACCTGAATATGAAGTTGCGAGAGGCGGTCGCCTCCAGCCCGTTCAGATTCCAGGTGAGCGACCCCCCTCTCTGAGTCGCGCTGAATACGTTT
>DASTET010000742.1:0-3381 GCA_035709445.1 Blastocatellia bacterium
AGGGATGGAGAGCGAGCGCCAGACGCCGCTCTATAACGTATTCTCGCACCTTGTCTATGCGACAAAGGCGAATGATGTCGATACGGTGATCATTAACGGAAAAGTGGTGATGCAGGGCCGCCGGGTGCTTACGATTAACGAGGCGGCCGTGCGCGCAAAGGCCAATCAGTACCGCGACCAGATACGAAAAAGCGTTGAGTCGAATATCAGTTCTAAATCGATTCGATAGAGGCTGTCAGAGCCGTCAACAGGACGCTTCTACAGTAGAACAAACGACCCGTTCTGAAAAGAGAATTAACCACAGAGGACGCAGAGGACACACAGAGGAGACAGAGCTATTTGCAATTGCTGTTTCCCTCTGTATTCCTCTGTGTTCTCTGTGGTCTGCCGCGCCTCAGTCCATTATTGCGAGCAGCTTTGCATAGTTCTCCCGGCAGGCGACGACCTTCGGATGGTCAGGGCCAAGCGCCTTTTCAAATATGTCGAGGGCGTATCGGTAAAGCTGCTCCGCTTGTTCGTACTTTTGCTCTGATTTGAATAGCACCGCAAGGTTGTTGGCAGTGACGGCCACGTCCGGGTGGTCCGCGCCGAGAAGCCTCTCCTTCATAACCAGGGCGCGCAGGTAAAGCAGCTCGGCTTCTTTGTCGCGGCCCTGCGCGTGATAGCTGGCCGCAAGGTTGCTCAGGTTAATGGCGATGTCGTAATGCTCAGGGCCGTAAGCCTTCTCGAATATCTCAAGCGCGCGCAGGTAGAGTTGTTCGGCTTCCTCGTGCTTCTTCTGCCCGTCGAGGATGGCTGCGAGCGCGGCTATGTCGGCGGCGAGGTCGGGGTGATCGGGGCCGAGCGCCTTTTGACGGATCTCGACACAGCGGCGGGCGAAGGGATTTGCGCGAGCGAAATTGCCAGCCGCGTGCTCGACGCCTCCGAGGTTGTGGAGGATGGAGGCGATCTCGGTGTGATCGGGGCCTAAAGTCTTTTCGGTGATCGAAAGCGAGCGCAGGTAAAGCTCGCGGGCCTGATCAAAGCGGGCAGTGTACTTGTAGATTATGGCGAGGTTGTTTAGGACCGTCGCGGTTTCGATGTGATCAGGGCTGAACTCTTCTTCGGCGAGCGCGAGCGCCTTCAAGTAAAACAATTCGGCCAGGGTGTAATGGCCCTGGGCGAAACAGATGTTGGCCTGATGGCTCAGCCGGTGCAGTCGCTTTCTTGTCTCTGTTGCGGACATTGCGTTCAGCTCTCTGTTTGACCTATTCGAGAAGCAAGCCTGCCGCCTGAACCGATGTTGCAGCCCGGGCGGCAGGCTTTATCGCCAAGAAGAACCGAATGAGTGTTGCTCCGGCGCTCCTCAGTTATCTCTGTTTCGGTCGTTTCTGCTCAGCCTCGATGCGACTCTGTTTGATCTCGCGCATCAGCTCAGGGTGATTCGCCCACTCGACGCCGCGCTCTTCTTCTTTGCCGAACGCTTCCGGGTGAAGATAGTGGCCGCGCTCTCTTTCGAATTTAACCTCTTCGACAGGGATGCGGTTCTTGTTGGCCCACGCATCCTGTCGAATGCCGGTCACCTGCCACGAGACCTTTACTCCCGGCGCGCTGGTCTGGATCGTGAAGCGATTGCTTTTCACTTCTTCAGCGACGATGGCCTGAGCGAACTGGCCAACGACGGTGAGCTGATAACGAAAATCCCGGTTGAGCGATTCGAAGTAATCGGGCAGCTCAACTGTGGCCAGGCCGTTTTGATCGGTTGTGATATTGCCGTTGTAGATATTCATCATGTCGGGCGATTCGACAAACGAGTGTGAGAGGTACTTGTTTTCGGGATCGAGCGGGTGATCGATCTTGAACGACCCGCCGCCCTTTGAGAGCGTGCCGGTGACATGGGTATTACCGATGACCTGAAAGTTACCGAGGAAATTCGCGGCCAACCCGTCGGCCCCGCCATTAACCCCGAAACCCTTGACCACTTCGAGCCCGGTGCCGCCTCTGGTGCCGGGGCCGCCGCTGGAGCCGCCCAGTGCGCGCACGCCCCTTCCGCCGTTGCCGTTGATGCCGCGAGCGCCCTGGCCCGCCACGCCGGTGCCGCCCTCATCGGTGTTGCTTTCACCGCCGTTGCCGATCACGCCCGTGCCGCCGCTGCGGCTGTCGCTGTCGCCGCCGTTGCCCACAACTCCCGAGCCGCCGGGAAAGGTGGTGCTCATCCCACCAGTGCCGACCATGCCGGGGCCGGCAAAGTCGCTGTTGCCGCCACGGCCACGCACACCCGCGCCTCCGGGCCCTCCGGTGGCCGTGACCCCTGTGCTCACTTCGTGGGTGTTGGAAACCACGAGCACGCTGCCGAATCTTACGTCACCGTTCAGGTTGAGCGGGACCGCCAGACCGAGCGGCGCCGCCTGTGTGCCGTCGCCCTTGAGCGTAGCGTCGCGGGAGACGGTTGCTATCCCCGCCGTCGTCTGAAGTGTGCCGTCGGCGAACTTGATGCCGCCTCCGCTCAACATCTCGATGACGCCGTTGACGGTCAACTGCGATGTCGGAAGCGTCGTGCCTATGCCGATATTGCCGCCCGCGTCCTCGGTGATGTTGGAATCGGCTAAGGACCCGGGAGTTGCAAACTTGGCGATTCGACCCGGGGTGTTGCCGCCCTGTGCAGCGGCGCCCGGCTTACTTTTGGCTGTGGGTGATGCGTTCTTCCGTTGCTGATCCTGCGCAAGGGCAGACGTCAGCAAGACGGCCAGCGTCGTGGTTAATGAGATAATTTTGAGAGTTTTTTTAACCATGATTTGATCTCCTTGTGTGTAATTTTCGCGCGCATTCATTTGTCAGAGGCGCGTGGCTATGACTTCCAGATACTCGGCGGCGATGCTGGTCGTGCCGTCCGTAACCGAGTTATGCTCGGTCCAGAGCCGCTCCAGGTCGCGACGCAAGGCGGCCTGTCCTGCCTCATCGAGAGCAGCAAACGCGCGCTGCGTCGGGCCGTACCATGCGCGGAAATACTCGACCGCGTCGGGCGGCGCCAGGGGGAAGTCCATGCTCAGGGTGCGCCTGGTGAATTGCATGTCGGTGAAGCCGTCGCGCAGGCGTTCGCGCACCGTCGCTTCATCGCCCCACAACAACGGTGAGGGCATAGGCGGAGGCGGAACGTGCTGGCTTATGATCTTGAAAAGCTGGCCTACAAACCCTGACGGGGTCCAGTTCGCCATCGCCACGCGCCCGCCCGACCGGCAGACACGCGCCATCTCCGATGCGACGAGATGAGGTTGCGGGGCGAACATCGCGCCGAACATCGTCACGATCTCATCAAAGGCCGCATCCGGGTAAGGCAGCGCTTCGGCGTCGCCCTCGTCAAACTGGATCTCAAGCCCTTCAGCCTGCGCCCGCGAGCGCGCC
>DASTET010000743.1:0-6529 GCA_035709445.1 Blastocatellia bacterium
GCCTGGGGGTTACCTGTCTTTTTCGCCTGTCACGATGAGCGCCTGTGCAGGAAAACTCATTTGACCGGTCGAAAAGAATCTCTTTGCGTCCCGAATCACCTCTCGTTCCACCTGGCCTCTTTCTTCTTCAGAGAGCAAAGCCAGCTTCTCGCGCAGCGTGCCGGATACTTCCGTGCGCAGCGTCCAGAACTCTTTGGGCGAGAGCGGCGCTTCGATACGAAACTCGATCAATCGCTCGCGGACCTGAGCTGCGCCGGCATCTTTGAGGATACGGGCGAGATCGCCCGGATCGGCGAAGCGGAATGCGCCGGGCGCGCAAGGGTCTGCGGGGGGCGTCTCTATGTGGCGCGACAGAACACCGGTGACAACGCTGAAAAACGGGTTGAGATCGCTCCTGTGCCAGACGGCGAGCGACACCGCCCCTCCCGGCTTCGTGACGCGAAGCATCTCGCGCAGTGCGCCGAGCGGGTCGGGAAAAAACATCGCGCCGAGCCGGCTCACCACCCTGTCGAACGAGCCGGTGTTAAACGGAAGCGAATCGGCTGCGCACTGGCGAAATGTCATGTTCGGAAGCCCCAGTCGCTCGGCTTCGCGTCGAGCGGCGGCGACCATCCCTTCGACGGCGTCGGTGCAGGTGACGAATCCACCTGGCCCGACTATCGCGGCTATCGTAAGCGACGGCTCGCCTGCGCCGCCCGCCACGTCGAGCACACTTTGACCTCGGTTGATGCCTGCCTCTTCGATGAGCGCGCGAGTCAAGGGCGCGATCATGGCTCGCAGGGTTCGGGCATGCTTTTCCCAGTAGGGCGCGGACTGGCCCCACTCTCGCAAAACGGGATCTCCCTGGGTATTATTCATCGCTTCAACCTGCATTCCGCCGAGTTATCAATACCAGATTTGATCGTGATCTTCCAGGCTCGTACCCTTTACCGGGCTGGCATGCGGGTTCTGATCTTTCAACGGCAAGAATATCGCCCCTTCGCAGGCGAATACATTTACGAGCCCATCTTCAGGAGCGAGCCCGTGGCGCACGACAAGAATAGTGTAGGAATCGGACATGCCAGCGTACGCCGCAGCATAGTTCGGGTCCTTCGCTATGGCCTGCCGGAAGTACTCTATGCTCTTTTTCAGCACCTCTCCGGTCCTCTTGTTCCAGAAATAGCGCCCCTTCAAAAAGAGCTGATAGGCCTCGGCGTCATCGGTGTATCGCCTTGTGAGCCTCACCTCCTCCTCGCGGGTCAGCTTCAGCCGCAGCTTTTCCGAGATGTCGCGGGAAATCTCTTCCTGGAGCGCTATTATGTCGGAGAGTTTCCGGTTGTACTGCTCGCCCCAGAGCTGCGCGCCCGTCGTCACATCGACGAGCTCCGTCCTGATGAGAAGGTCATCTCTCAGGCGAAGCACTCTGCCCGTGAGGACTGTTTGCACATTGAGAACGTGACCGATCTCTCGCGGGTCGCGCCCTTTGTAGTGGCTGACTGTGCTGTACGCCATGACGCGCAGCCTCGACAGTTGCGAGAGGCTGTTGATGATGTTCTCATTGATTCCGCATAGGTACTCAGCATTCGGGTCGGCGCTGGCGTTGATAAAGGGCAGGATGGCAATCGAGTTAATGGCCTGTACGGTGTCGGGGCCGGGTCCGATTTCACCCGATGATGCGAGCGGCGCGAACCGGCCTGAGATGATCTGCTGGCGAAGCTCAAGGGTCGCGCGCTCAGGCTCGGCGTCCAGCTCCTTGCGCAGGGCCGCCGAGCAAAGCTCATACTGTCTGAGCGCCTGACGCTTGTTTCCCGTCAGCGCGTAGAGACGCATAAGCTGGCGGTGAGCCTCTTCGTTGGCTGCGTCACAGACGAGCAGCTCCTTAAAACGCTCGATGCTGCTTTGATAATCGCCGCGCGACCTGTAAAGCTCTGCGAGCTTAAAGAGCAGGCTCTGGTGCTGCACGCGCAGCCGCTCGCGCTGCGAGACGGCCCATTCTTCATAAGGGTCCTCGGCCAGCAGATCGCCGCTGTATAAAGCGAGGGCTGCCTGACAGCTCTCTTCGTCTTTGCTTCTGATAGCGTCCGCCGCTGCCCGCTCGAAAGCCTCCACATCGATCCAGAGCCTTTCCGGCGCGCTCAAGAGAATCTGCTGGCCGTGCGTCAGAATAAAATGCGAGTCCGAGCCAGTCTTCAATCCAGGCTCCAAAGCGCGACGTGCTGCGTGAATGCTCTTATGCAGATTATTGGCCGCCGCCTCTGCGCCAAGCCCGGGCCACAGGCACTCCATCACCTGTTCGCGGTGGAGTTGATGGTGAGGCTGAAGCGCCAGCAGCTTGACGAGCAGTTTAGGCTTGCGACGCGACCACCGGCGCTGCTCGACCGCGCTGCCGTCCACCGCCAGACGAAATGGTCCGAGCAGGTGAACCTCCAGAACACCAGGAATTGAAACTCTTGAAGTCATGCGAGCCACGAAAGCATGCCATAGAAATGGTTTCGCCAGCACTGAAAGCAGGCCCTTGTAACACGACGTTACTGCGGAGAGTAAGGCTCGCCCCGCCTGAGCGCGTTGACAAGCAAGTGCGCGAGCCTGGTCGGTTCGGGGATTCGATACCTGGGCTTTTCGGGATAGCCGCGAACCGATCGAAGCGCAACCTCTATCGCCCCCGGCAAATCTATCAGGTGGCCGGGCGAGATATAGACCGGCGCTACGCGATCTCTGGTGCGGAGCGCAGCGCCTACCTCCTCTCCCTTGTGGATCATCGGCGTGTGGCTTCCCGCCTGCTCGCCCGGCTCTTCGTACTTGCCGACAAGCACCGTCTTCGCGCATCCGAGCGATGGCCTGTCGGTAAGCAGCCCCACGTGGCAGGCTATCCCGAAACGTCGCGGATGGGCGAGCCCCTGCCCGTCGAGCATAATCACATCGGGCTCGACCGAGAGCTTCTGCCACGCTTCGAGCAGCGCGGGCGTCTCTCGAAACGAGAGCAGTCCCGGTATGTAAGGAAACTCCGTGCGGGTCACGACCGCTGCATGGTCTGCGACTTCGAGCGCGGGCAGCCTTAGGACCACGATGCCGGCATAGACCATATCGGAGAACTTGTTGAAGGAGATATCGCAGCCTGCCACGAGGCTTACGGGGGCTTCGAGAGGTTGAAGCCTCACCTGGCCGCGCAGCCTCTTTTGAATCTGGACGGCCTCTGTGGGAGAGACTCGCCAATCGTGAAGCTTCTTATATTGCATGGCTCGATCTGAGCGAGACCTCGATGGCGAGGCGAACGCTTTCTATCAGGGTCTCGCGCGAAATGCTCGGAAAATCGAGACGCTTTTCGAGCACCTGGTCGTGGAGGTAAGGCAGGTGTATGAAGCCAGCGCGGGCTTTTAAATCTTCGGTGGCGATCAGGTGCATAACGCTGTAAAAGAGCCTGTTGCACATGTAGGTCCCTGCGGAGTTCGATATCGCAGCCGGGATTTTTGCCTCGACCAGGCGGTCCTTGATGGCGCGGATAGGGAGCGTTGAAAAGTAAGCCGGTGGCCCGCCTTCTACTATCGGCTCATCGACGGGCTTGTTGCCCGCGTTATCCGGTATGCGAAAATCGTCGACGTTTATGGCTATCCGCTCGGGGTTGATCCGGTAGCGGCCACCGCTTTCACCGAGCATGATGACAAGATCGGCGTCGTGCCGCCTTATCTCATCGAAAGCGGCCTCGACCGCCTTGAATCGCTCGACCGGAAGCTCGGCCACACGCACTTCAGTGTCGGGGAAGACGATTGCCCTCATAGCGCGGGCCGCTTCCGTCGAAGGGTTGATGCTTTCGCCGTCGAAAGGCTCGAAACAGGTAACGAGAAGTCTCTTCACTTCGCCTCACTTTTTCTTTGAGAGTTTCGACCACATCTGGTCCCGCTCAAGCTTGCGAGTGATCTCGATGGCCCTGAGCAGGCTCTCTTTGGTCTCGGTCCAGTCCGGATAGGTCGCGGTGTCGATTGCCACCTCTACCTCGACCAGGGTCGAGTGCAAAAGCTCGCGCAGCCGCGCAAGGTCCGCTTTGTCTGCTGCCATATCATCGCCTCCCGTGTCGTGTGCCATCAATGATAACACTCTTCGGTTCCGGTTTTTCGATTTTAGCCTTCGGGTTAGAAGACGTGGCCAAATAGACGCCCGCGAGAACGAGCGCGCCGCCTATGAATGTAGAGAGCGGCGGACGCTGATCGAAGAAGATGAAAGCGAGCGCCGCCGCCACGACCGGCTCGCCGAGGAAGGCGAGCGAGACAGCCGATGGCCGCACGTGCTTTATCGCCCAGTTGAAGACCGTGTGGCCGAGTATGGTCGGCACTACGGCGAGCGCCGCGAAGTACGCCCAGACGTCGACTTCGAAGGGGCCGAGAAAACTGCCTGCCGCAATCGCCCAGAAGAGCAGGAACAGCGAGCACGCGCCGTAAAGCGGCGTGACGTAGCCGAGCAGGCTCACGCGCGCGCGGACCTTGCGACCGACGATAAAATAGCCGACCACCGCAAGCGCGCCGAGTATGGCGAGCGCATTTCCCAGAAGCGCAAACTCTACATCCTCGAGCCCGTCGCGGCTGATTACGGCCATCCCCGCAAGCCCTATAGCTGTGCCTGTGAGGCTGCCGCGCGAGGGCTTTTCATCGAGGAAGAGATAAGAGGCCAGCACGACAAACAGGGGATGGCTGTTGACGAGCACGACCGACGTCGCTATCGAGATATATTTGAGCGACGTGATCCACGCTCCGAAGTGCAGGGCGAGAAAAAAGCCTCCCAGCACGAGCAGCCCGGCATCACGCGCCGTCAGGCGGCTCATCTCTTTTCGCCTGAGCATAACCGCTGCGGGCAGAAGCAGGGCGGTCGCAATCGCCATTCGATAGAGCGCGATGGCGAGCGGAGCGATCTCCTTCAACTCCAGCTTCTTTATAAATATCGACGAGAAGGCAAGCGCGAGGACGGCAAATCCCATCGCCGTCATCACCCGCGCGGTCGAAGGTTCGGATTTTCCCGTTGCAGACATATAAAAGAAGCCAGAAGTCAGGAGCCAGAAGCCAGAATCCGAAGAACGGATTCTACCAATCCGGCGAACTATGAGCCATCGGTTCGATACGCAAGAGATTCTGGACCCTGACTTCTGGCTTCTGACTTCTTCCGATGTAAAGGTTGCGAAAGGAGGCTGATAGGTGTTAATAAATTCATTTGCCCGCAAGTCCATCGAACAAACATGCGGGAATATATTCGAAAGGAATTCCTAATCGATGCGAGTAATCCCTGCCATCCTCCTTGCGGCGTCAATGGCGCTCACCGCTTGCAATGGCGACAAAGCGAACAGCAGAAACCGCGGTAACTCTAATTCGGCAGACAACTCGAACAGTTCCTCGGCCTTTATCCCGGTAACGCCTATCAAGCCTCAATCGCGCCCCGATCCCAATTTCGTGGCCTGCAACCCCTACTTCCCGCTTGTGCCCGGATCGCTAAAGAAGTACACCATAGTCTGGTCTACGGGGCTTGTGGCTGACGCGATAGTCGTAGTCGATGCGGCGCAAGAGAATGGCCGCAATGTGCTCGTCGAGACAACTCAGATAGTCGACAAGGCCGGCGGGGTCAATAAGGCGGAAAAGACCGTAAGAAAATACGTGTGCGATGGCGAAAGGATGCAGATCATCGACGAGAAGACCGAAAACAAGATAGACGGTAAAGAGACGACGGTCGAATTCCGGTTCAGGGACGTGGCGACCATTATGATCGATCCGGCTTCGCTCAGGCGCAAAGGCTCGGCCTGGTCGTACAGCTTTTATCAAATGTTCCAGTCGCCCGGACAGCCTCCGGCAGCGCCTGAAGAGCCTGTGATCATCAGCTTCGAAGCACAAGGCGAAGAAGATGTGGCCGTCCCGGCAGGGAAGTTCAAAGGTATAAAAGTGCTCCGAAGGGTCGGGCAGAACCAGATTTATGATTACTTCGTTCCCGGCCTCGGGCTTGTCAGGCGACAGAGCCTCGAAGGCACATCCTGGGAGCTTAAAGAGTACAGCGGCATCACTCCGGCAGAGTAAGACCTGATGAAGTCAACGATAATCAACCCGAGTTCGCTGGCAGAGCCGAGGGGCTACAACAACGGGCTGCTTTTCGAAGGCGGCTCGCTGCTGTTTGTCGCGGGCCAGGTAGGATGGGACCGCGAGCAGCGGATCGTCAGCGACGATTTCGCCCAGCAGTTCGCGCAGGCGCTTGAGAATGTCCTGGCCGTCGTTCGCGAGGCGGGCGGCGATGCGACCAGCATCGCAAGGCTGCTCATATTCGTCACCGACAAGCGAGAGTACCTGTCGCAACTGAAAGATGTCGGCACCGCCTACCGGCAGATCATGGGAAAACATTTTCCCGCCATGTCGCTGGTCGAGGTCTCCGCGCTGGTCGAAGACCTCGCAAAAGTAGAGATCGAGGCGATAGCAGTGATATGACAGGGATCGGGGGTCGGAGGGCAGGGGTCAGGGAATTGATAATCATTATGACAGTGAATAAGGATTCAAACTGTGACGGATCAAGGACGACGGGCAAACAA
>DASTET010000744.1:0-7987 GCA_035709445.1 Blastocatellia bacterium
CGAGAGTGAGGAGATGGCTCTCGGGGTCTTCGGTTGTGAATGCGGCAGTTTTGCGGACCAGTCGCTTTCGCTTCCCAGGTCTGAGCTCAGGTGCGCTTGAAGCGGGGACATCGGGTAAAGAGTCGCGCTCGTTCCAGCCGAGCAATGCCTGGTCCGCCTCCATCAATATGAACAGAAGGCTGTGAGCAACATCGTCGGCGTAGATCTGGTCGCCGGTGAGCAGCAGGAGATGAGGACGGTCGTCCGCGACCGAAGAGTCGAGACTGATGATCTCATCCAGCGTTGGCAACGCATCCAGGCCTGTGCCCTGTGGTTGTCGGCAGGAGCCGTGGATGATAAGTAGTTTGTTGAGTTCTTCCGGCGGGAGTGAAAAACCGGGTAGCTTATGCTCGATCGAGTAACTCAAGCCGGTCGGCCGAAGGTCGTCTAACGACGTGGCCCCGGCCAGCGCGAAGATATTTGGGCTGTTGAGGTGATCGGCGGTCTCCGGAACCGGAGTCGCTTCAGCCAGGGAAAAAAAGAGGTTATAGAAGTAGACCGTTCCGGGACTCAACTTCCCATCAGCCTCTACCGGTTCAGCGGTCACAGCAACGACGTGCAGATGATCGCCCAGCCGGGCAGTTCGGCGCGTACCCCGCATCTCTTCCTTCAACGATTCCGGGGCTGGCGGCGGCGCGTGAGAATAAACGCGCAACGTAACCGTGCGAGGCTCCTTTAAAGCCACCCACACGGTTACTGAGTCTGGCTCAGTACGCCGAAGGATTGGCCCGCAGAGGATCAGCGGCAAGCGGTCCGCTCTGTCCTCACCGCGCGTGAGACGCTCGGCGATACCGTGCTCATCTGCCCATGACATGAGTCTGCACCCTTATCCTTCAAGCTGTCACAATGGACGACCTTTCAAGAACCTGTTGTAACGCGGATCGCTCTGTTGCTGTCGAAGTAACACGCCTGCGGGCGCGTTCGCCATTTTGGTAAAAGGCCCTCATCTTTTAAGAGACATTGATCAGCCCACGATGAACTCTCGCGACCATTTGGGAGGACTCGGTGACCATCACTGCCGTTTTTCGACTTTGTGAAATGCTGGTCAACCAGGGACTGCCAAAAACGCTAACTGAATGGATTCAGCTGCGAATTCACCGACAAAAAGTGAGGTTTGTCGGTGATCTAAATATCGTCCTGCTTGCAAGAGCAGGATGGCGATACCCGGCGCATCCTTTCAAACCCTCATTGGTGAAAGTTGCCGGATTGTCAACGATATTACTGTTTGTCTAACACTTTTTTCAAAGCGTGTTCATACGACCGTTGCTGCCGCCGGATGTTATCAAAAGGAGGCTGGCAAAGCAACGTTAATAGAGGCCGTGTGGGTCGGAAAATGTTGCTCAGCGCCGCCAACGTTGTGCATCGCATTGCACATCAACCTGGCTCGACACCTCACACCCTCAGAAAGGAATTTCACGGCAATATTAAACTGCACTTGTATGCTTTTTACTGCGTCATGCGAACCGACCGACGAATGATCCGATCCTAAAGCTAACTCATTAAATTGACATTAGCCACTCTCCTGCTGTGGCACAGGTGTTGCTCATTACATGATCTCTTTTAAAAAGAGATTTGAAAAACTTATGTTTTTGCTCAAGGACAGGAAAAGGAAGACTCTCATGAAATCGAAATCACTCACCTCAATCGTTTTGTTACTTCTACTGACGCTGCCTTCGATTGGGCTCGCCCAAAACTCATCCGGTCAGTCCGCTGACTGGGCTGCTGTCAGATCTCTTGTACGCGGCGAAAAGCTCTCCGTGAGATTGAAAGACGGAAAGAAGCTCGAAGGCCGCTTGCTTGATGTTTCCGATTCCGGGCTTACGATAGATCGCAAGGGAAGTCCGACCGATCTTGATCGACAGAGCGTCGAGAAAGTCTACAGGCTGACTCCTAAGTCGGTCGGCAAGTCTATTGGCAAATCCGCCCTGATCGGTGCGGGGGTAGGTTTTGGCGCGGGCGCGGGCTTAGGCATTGCGGCGGGCACCTATGAAGACCTTGAGACCACAGAGTTGATTGGCATTCTTGGCGGGATCGGCGCTGCTATAGGAGCAGGCGTCGGGGCGATGGTCGGCGCGATAGCAGGAAGCGGTAACAAAAAAGTACTGGTCTACGATTCGAAATAAGAGTGAGTTTGTCAAACCGACTCGCCCGCTGCCGCGCAGAGAACTCTTTCTGCGCGGCAGCCCCACCCTCTTCTCTCGACCTGAAACCCTCCCTCTCCTCATTAACTCGTACATGCTCGTGGCGATTGAATCGTTTTTCGAGCAGTTTTCGTCCAATGGAGTGTAAATCTATAAGAGGAGGTTTTCGTGATGCGCCGTCCCACGCATTTCGAGAAGGCAGCCGTTTTGTTTTTGTTGAGCAGCGTTCTTCTCCCTGTTGCGCAGGCTCAAACGGGCGCAGCCGTTTCGAGAGAATCTGTTCCCGCCGTCTCCCGTTCGACTGCGAGTCCGGCTCGATTCATCCGAGCCTTCGTTGTTGACAACAGGCTCTCCGCGCTCAGGCGCGAGCCCGACGTCAGGTCTCAGCTTGTGCAACGGCTGAGGGCCGGGCGGCAGATATTCATCCTCGGGCTGAAGTCGGGCAAGAACAACCAGCCTGAATTCTATCGAGTGGCGGTCTCAAGGCGGACTCGCGGCTGGTTACACCGATCTTCTGTCGCCGTACCGCATCGCGCAGGCGAAGTTGAGCGTGTGCTCCGCCTGGCGGAAGCGGCGGATTCCGGTATCGACCGCATTCTGCTTTGCCGCCTGTTGATCGATCATTTCAACCGCTCGCCACTCATCGCCCGAGCGATGCTCAAGCTGGGTGAGGAGGCCGAGCGCGCGTCTGTTTCGCTCAGCGCAAGGGCCCGCAGGCGAGTCGCAGGGCTGGCCGGTGATGATCACGGGGCGCGCGATTATTATCTTAACGATTCCGGGCTTGACCGTTACAGCAGGCTCGGCGTCAGGTTCGATTTTGACGAGGCGGCTGCCCGATACGTTTATGACGGCCAGGCGTACCGCGATATCATAAGGCGTTTTCCTAAAAGCCCCGAAGCCGCAATCGCGCGCGAAAGGCTCGAAAAGAAGGCGCCCCGCCGTCCGGAAGGCTGATTTGAGAAAGCTGCGGTCAACTCAGGAAAAAATGGCAGCTATTTGGGGCTGAAGCCTCATCTCGCTTCTTGCAAATACTGCGGGTTTCGGTTTAGATTCTTCGTCGCTTCAAATCTGATGCGCGGTAGTGGACAGGACAAGATTACTACGGAGGAATGAAGAGTATGCCAAGAGGAATCTGCCCCGAATGCGAGGCTGAAGTGCAGGTCGATGAAGACACGGATAAGGGCGATGTCGTCCAGTGCCCTGACTGCGGATCCAGTCTTGAAGTAGTAGGTCTCGATCCTATCGAGCTTGATGTGACGGTGGAAGAAGAAGAAGAGGAAGATTGGACGGAGTAGCATTTTGACTGCGGGTATGTGCGTAGCAGCAGATGGCGCCGGACGGTCGCCCACAAAAGCCACCTCCGAGGTGGCTTTTGTGTTAGGCGAGCGTTGCAACCCGGCTGGCTATCTGTCCTTGCCCGGCGCGGGCGTGATAGAATCCTTTTCGCATACAGAATCGGTAGACGGTCCGAGGTGAATGGGGAATGAGCAAAACAGATAGAGGTAAAGCCAGCACTAACGGCCGTTCGCTGCGCGTGCTATTCAATTGTTTGAAATGCCCGGCCTATTGCTGTAGCTATGACCGGATCGATGTCAACAAAAGAGACATCAAGCGTCTGGCAAAACACTTCCGTATAACCAGCGAGCAGGTCGAAAAGCGATATATCAAGATAGCGTATGGCGACCGAGTGCTCCGCCATAAGAAAGACCACATCTTCAAATCGGTCTGCCAGTTTCTCGACAGCAAGCAACGACGCTGCACGATCTATGAGGCCAGGCCCGAAGTCTGCCGGGTCTATCCCTACAGCTTGCGGTGCGGGTATTACGACTTTCTCTCCTCCGAGCGCCGCCATCAGTGTGATGATGAGTTCATACCTTCGGCCTGAGGGCCTTGAATGCGAATCAGGCCCAGCCCGGACGATCTTATGAATGCAATTCGCAAGATATTCTCTGCGGGGTTCTCGATAGTAACCTTGCTGTTTGCGCTCTGCGGCTTCACTCTGATCTTTTTCGCCGGAAGCGAATGGTGGAACGCGATCCGCCCGGAGGGCGAAGCCCCTGCCAGGGCGCGTTTCAACTCGATCCTCGAAAGCATCGCGCTGCTTACGATAGCGGTCGCCTCGCTTCACCTCGGCCAGACCATCCTCGAAGAAGAGGTGCGGCGCGAATCTGAGATGAGCGCCCCCACACGGCTGCGCCGGTTTCTCTCCCGCTTTATGACCGTCATCATAGTTGCGCTCTCTATAGAGTTCCTCGTGGCCGTCTTCCATTTCATACACGGCGACCCGTCGCGTCTGCCGCATGCCGCCGCCATCGGCGTAGGCACAGCGGCTCTGTTTGCCGCCCTCGCGCTCTTTATCAGGTTCAACAAAGATGTGGAAAAGATGGAGCCGGAAGCTATGGAGAAGGTCAAGCGCGAAGACAAGACCCTAGAGACTTGAACCTTTGCCGGACTGGTATAATTGCCGTATGCCGAAAGACGCCGGTTCCGGCAAGAACTCTGTAAGCCCGGCCCGCCGCGCCGCCTTTGACATCCTGCGCCGGGTAGATTCGGAAGGGGCCTATGCTTCGCCTCTGATCGCGGCGCTTGCAGAATCAACCCTCTCTCGCGAAGACCGCGCTCTCGCCCAGGAGATCGTCCTCGGCTCGCTGCGCTGGCAGAGATCGCTCGATTATTTTATCGAGCGTTACTCGCGCCGCCCCTTGAGACGAATAGATCTGCCCGTCCTGATAGCTCTTCGAATCGGGCTGTACCAGCTCCGCCACCTCACTCGCATCCCGCAGTCGGCAGCGGTCAACGAGTCGGTCAATCTAGTCAAGAAGGCGCGCCACCACAGCGCCTCGGGGCTCGTCAATGCTGTGCTGCGCCAGGCAGCCCGCCACCGGGATGAAAAGCCCGGCCAGTCGATTGAAGACCCTCTCGAGAAAAGATCGGTCGAACTCTCTCATCCCCGCTGGATGATCGAGCGATGGACCGCCTGGCTCGGCCCTGAGGAAGCGAACGCGCTGGCCCTGGCAAATAACCAGACGCCGCCGCTTGCGTTTCGCGCGAACACGCTTCGAGCGTCTGAAAATGAAGCCCTCGCCTGGCTCGAATCGAGAGGCGTGCTCGCCCGCGCTTCGCAGTTCGTTCGCGGCGCCTTTACTCTCGAGCGCGGTCCGGCTGCCGTTTGCATCGATGCGGCAGCGCAGGGACTGATCTATATCCAGGATGAAGCGTCACAGCTCGTCTCGCTGCTGGCGGATGTGAAATCCGGCCATCGGATACTCGACCTGTGCGCGGCCCCCGGCTCCAAGTCTTCGCATATGGCGGCCCTCACATCGAACTCGAGCTGGATCGTAGCCTGCGATATCCACCCTCACCGTCTGGCGGCGCTTGTCGCTTCGTGCAGGCGGCTCGGCGCGCACGCGGTCGATGCGGTCGCGCTGGATGCCGATCGAGAACTTCCTATGAATGAGCGCGCGATGAATTTTGATCGCGTTCTGGTCGACGCCCCGTGCTCGGGAACGGGCACGCTCCGGCGCAACCCGGAGATCAAATGGAGGCTCGCTGCCGAAGACCCGAAGCGGCTCGCCGCGCTCCAGCTCGGCCTGATATCGCGCGCGGCCCTGGCGGTCGCAAAGGGCGGGAGGTTAATCTACTCCACCTGCTCGATAGAGATGGAAGAGAACGAAGAGGTGATCTTCGCTTTCCTTTCCGGCGGCGCGACCTTTCGCCTGATAGAGCCGGATGCGCACCCTCGCCTCATAACGGGCGAAGGCTTTGTCCGCACATTTCCGCACAGGCACGCGATGGATGGGTTCTTCGCCGCTGTTCTGGAAAAGACATGAAGCGTGACATCGTGTAGAATCTGCTGGCGCTCGGTATCGAATTCGAGGATATGGCCTGGAGCTGATCTCATGATGAAGCGTGTTGCCCCCGGACTGTTGACGGCATTCTTTTTGATCGTAATCGCAAGAGAAGATTTTTCTCAGGTGAGCAATCCTTCGACGCCCGCCGACGGTAAGACTCAGGTCGTTCTTCTCGGGACGGGCACACCGAATGCCGACCCGGATCGGTCCGGCCCTTCCGTAGCCATCGTCGTAAACGACACGCCCTACGTAGTCGATTTCGGGCCAGGCGTTGTGCGCCGCGCTGCCGCCGCACACAGGAGAGGAGTGGGCGGGCTTGCCGTGAGCAAGCTCAAAACGGCTTTCGCGACGCACCTCCACTATAGCCGCGAAAGCTAAGCCCGGGCTGCTCGTGCTCTATCACCAGTTGTTCTGGGGCTCGACGGATGAGGACCTCATCAAAGAGATACAGCAGACCTATCGAGGCAAGGTCGTTTCAGGGCGCGACCTCGACGTTTATTGACAGCATACGGCTTATGTCCAGAGAGCAAATAACGATCAAAGAGATACGCGAAGCATCTGCGCGCATCGCTCGCGCGGTTTGCCGCACGCCGCTCGAACGCTCGCGCTGGCTTTCAAAGGAGGCCGGGCCCGAAGTCTGGTTGAAGCTCGAATGCTTCCAGACGACCGGCTCGTTTAAGATACGCGGCGCGATGTCGAGGCTCGCCGCCCTCGATCCGGGGGAAAAGTCGCGTGGAGTGCTGACGGTCTCGGCGGGCAACCACGGGCTTGCAGTGGCCCATTGCGCCTGCGAGCTTGGAATAGAGACGACGATCGTTGTGCCGCGTTCGGCTTCGCGAGCAAAGGTGGAGGCTATTCGCCGCTACCCGGTCTCGCTCATCGAGGCGGGATCGAGTTATGACGAGGCAGAGCGCGCGGCTCGAAAGATGGAGCGCGAGACGGAGCGCGTCTTCGTCTCTCCTTATAATGATCCCGACGTGATTGCGGGGCAGGGGACTATCGCCCTGGAGGTGCTCGAACAGCAGCCGGAGATCGACTGCATGCTCGTGCCTGTCGGCGGCGGCGGATTGATCGCCGGCATTGCAGTGGCGGCCAGGGCAATCAAGCCCGATATCAAGATCTATGGCGTCGAGCCCTCGGCTTCGCCAACCATGACGCGTAGTCTTGAAGCGGGCGACATCGTGGAGATCGAAGAGGAAGAAACGATCGCCGACGGGCTGGCGGGAAATATCGAGCCCGGCTCGATTACATTCCCCATAGTTCAAAGTCTCGTCGACCGAATGATACTGGTGAGCGAAAACTCTATAAGGAGTGCCATCGCGAGAGTCGCGCGCGAGGACCACATAATGATCGAAGGCTCGGCGGCGGTCGCCGCCGCCGCCCTGAAAGATGCTCAAATACAGGAGCGCCGGGTGGCCGCGATATTAACCGGTCGAAACATCACACTGGATCTGTTCGCTGGCCTGATCGAGGACCACAGCGATCCCGACTAGGCGACCGCTTGCAGCTTTCTTCGAGTACCCGTGTGGAAAACATAAATCGGATCGTCGTTCTCGCCTAGCTTGACCGCCGCCCAGACGAACCTTTCCTCTGAGTCATGCACGAGCACTTCGCCCGCCACTGCAAAACCATCTTTGTCCGTCTCCACAACAGTGATTGCCACCCATTGATTCGGATAGATGCGACGGATTTCTCTGATAGAGATGATAGCTGACCCTTTGCCAAACATTTCGCCTGCGTCCTCCCGCTCTCCGTAGGGCAATAGGCGCGTCTCAGCGCTAAAAAGGGAGCAACCTGCTTCGATTATGCTTTCAAGTCGGATTTGATTAAGGGGCTGAATGAAACTGATGCGAGCAAACCGAGGGTGTTTGCTCGCCTACCATTCTAACACTGCCTGTCAATAGTCGCCGCAGTAAACTTATAAAGACAGAATTGACAGTACTCTCTGTCAATCCT
>DASTET010000745.1:0-2759 GCA_035709445.1 Blastocatellia bacterium
AGTGGTCATATTTCGCTTTTACTTTCGGGCCTGAATTGTGGAAATAGATCGAGCGGTAATGGCTCTCTTTATACGCCCCGGCCAGTGTCTTTACCGCAGCCTTCATTACAGAGGCTTTGACCGGCCACCAGAAGGGATTTATCGGGCAGACGACAAGCACGGTGCTCTCCCCGTCCCATCCCGCGTCCCTGAGCGCCTTCTCGCCGTACTCCTTCCCGTGAGGCTCGAAGGTCCAGGCCGTATCGGTGCCAAGCTCGGTCGACACGCCAAGCTTGCCCAGCACCGTCTGTGATTCTTCGTTGCGCGTGATGACGAGCGACTGGCTGCAATACCGGCTGCACATCTTCGCAAGCGTCGGGTCCATGTAGCCTGCCTCCGCGCCGTAGCCGAGCGAAAGCTTGTTCTCAGCCGATGCGATGGCGAGCGAGCCTATCATCATGGTTGTGAGCGCGTTTGCGAACTTGCTCTTGAACATAGAGCCTTCGCACGCGACGACTCCGTGATATTTTGGGACTTCGCGGTAGAGAAAAGGCGGAAAGATATCGGGCAGCTTGACCTGGCGCACGCGCTTGAAATAACCACGGGTCAGATCGAGGTTATGAGAGATCACGCTCAGCTCTACTTTGTCATCGCCGAGTATGTGGCGGACCTGCCTGAGCATCTCTTCGACTCTCACATCGGCCCCCGTGTTGCGCGTGCCGTTATAGCCGGTAAAGAGAAGCTTAAGCTTTTCGCCGGGAGTCCATCGCTTCCCGCCGCCTAGCATCCATCGAAGCTTTCTCATCTCGATAAGGGCGCTCACCCAGGCTTCCAGGGCCAGGTCCATGCTCATCGGGCATACTCCTCTTTGAGGCTCGGCCATTCCCTGTAGCTGTATTTGAAATGGCCTTCGCGTGCGAACTTCAACAGCGGGTAGGAATACTCTGAAAACGGAGCAGGCGTCTGATTGGTCTCGGCGACTATGCGCGTGTTGTCAAAGACTGTGTTCCATACGAGGTACGGGATAAAGACCTTTAATAACGATGCGCCGTAGCCGACCTTCGTGCCGCGCCGCTCCGATAGAAAGTTGACGACCGAGGTGAAAGGCCGCTCGAGCCGAGGCAAAAAGGCCGGCCCCCTGCTGCCCCGCGCGTTTGCGAGCGAGTCAGTCAGCTCTTTAAAGGTCTGCGAGCCGGTCCCCGACGAGAGATGATATATATCGTGGTTCGGCTTCTCTTTCTGATGTATCGTCACGAGGGATTCGGCCACGAAATTCACAGGCACTATGTCTATCCTGTCCTTAGGGCGAAAAGGAAGAATCGGCAGCCCCGCAAGAAAGACGAACGCCCTGACCATGTCGAACTGCGTCGTCTCGGCGTGGCGGCTGTCGCCGAGGATTATGCTTGGCCGGAAGACTATGTGAGAAACATCGGGAAGAAGCTCCGCCACCATGTGCTCGCAGAATTTCTTTGTGCGGGCGTAAGGGTCATAGTCCGAGCGGTCCCACTCTATCGCTTCGTCTTCGGCGACGACCTCGTCCTTGCGGTGGCCCGCGACGGCGACCGTGCTAACGTGGCTCAGCCGTCTCAGCCCGTGATGGTCGCGAACAGAGGCCGCGAACTTTATCACCTCGAGCGTGCCGCGAAGGTTTACGTTCAGACAGCTCTTTTCGCTCTTGCGATTGAGCGACGCGGCGCAGTGTATGACCGAATCCGTAGTATGTACCAGCCGGTCGTAATCTTCCCGGTCGAGCCCGAAGCGCGCGCCGGTCAGATCGCCCAGGAATAGATTGACCCGCGTTTTGAGATGCTCGTAAAAACGCGGAAAGTCCATGTGAATCTGCATCGCGCGCCAGAGCCGCACTTCCGCGTCGCGCAGGTCTTTGGCGCGCACAAGCAGGTTTAGCTGCTCGTTGTGACGATCGAGCAACTCCGCCGCGAGATGTGCTCCGAGGTATCCGGTCGAACCCGTTAAGAAGACGGCCATGACGGTTCAGCTCCTATGGTGTCGTCGGCGCGTCGCGTAGAGCTGGCGAGTGCATCGGCGGGCTCCTGTTGGGACAACAGACCCGTGGCGCGTTTCGGGTGGACCTCAACCGGGCGGCCCTCGATGAGCGGATACGACCATTTTCTGAGGGCCGGTATGTGGATGTTTATCCAGTATTCCCACCAGTCTATCGAGAGCGCGTCATAACCGAACAGCTCTTTCTCATCTGCGGGGAGCGCCTCCGTGAGCAGCTCGACGTTTTCGGCTTCGAAGACGTGCTCGTTATGGAGTATGAAAGGCTCGTAAAGCTCTATCAGTTTTTCCACACGGTCGAGCCCTCGCTGTATCTGGACGAGAGGCGGCTTCTTAAGCGGCAGCGGCGCGCTCATCTTTTGAATCGCCTGCACGACCGCCTTCTGGCGCGGGGCCGAGAGCTTCTGGTAACGCTCTTTCGAGACCGGTATGGAATCGAAACGCGCGCGCAGCCGGTCTTCTATCCCGTCCTGCGCGCGGTAGTGCTTGCGATGAGCAAGCCCCGTAAGCTCGACGCTTCGCCGCATATTGCAGGGGTTGACCCCGGAAGTGGCGAGCTGATAGACCCGCTGATGTGCGCGCTCGACTATGGCGGCGGCGATCAAGGTCATCCCGCGACAGACAAGATCGACGGGGATAATGTCGAGGCACTTGCGCTCGTTTGACGGCAACTGCCGGAAGAACGTGCCGAGCAGATAAGAGATGGGCGCGCTTGTGTTCACGCCTTCATTCCACCCGCAGAACGGGTCGTGGAGCGAAGT
>DASTET010000746.1:0-3629 GCA_035709445.1 Blastocatellia bacterium
TCTCGAAGCGCAGATCGCCGCGCTTCGCGCCGAGTTTGAGATCGAGCAGGAAGAGTTTATGAAGATAATCGCGCAGGAACAACTGCGCGAAGATATGGCCCTTCGGGAAGAGGGGAAGATGGCAGGCATTCGTCAGGCTGATACGGTTGCGACCGCTCCGGAGGCGCGACCGCGCAGTCGCAGTAAAGCCGCTAAGGGAAACGGGAAAGGGAGGATGAAGTGAAAACCACAAAGAAGGCGAAGCAGGCAAAATCAAAGGCCGGTGCCAATGAGGAAATCTGGGAGCTGCGCCTGTACGTCGCAGGGCAGAGCCCTAAATCGGTCAAGGCGTTCGCCAATCTCAAGAAGATATGCGATGAGCACCTCGCCGGCAGGTACAAGATAGAGATAGTCGATCTGCTGAAGAACCCGCAGCTCGCTCGTGGAGACCAGATCCTCGCCATTCCGACCCTTGTGAAGAAGATACCGGAGCCGATGAAAAAGATAATCGGCGATCTATCGAACACCGAGCGGGCGCTTGTCGGGCTTGATCTGCGCTCGCTTACCTGATAGCCCAGACCTATATTGAAAATCGCGGCGCGAGGCGAATGCGAACATGGACAAGGGAGACAAGACCCTCAAAGAGTTTGAGAAGGCCCTTTCGGAGCAGGGCGAACAGGTCTATGTCCTGCGCCTGTTCATAAGCGGGGCCTCGCCGAAATCAATAGAGGCAATAAAGAATATAAAAAAGATTTGCGAAGAGCACCTTGCTGGCCACTACGAGCTTCAAGTGGTCGATGTTTACCAGCAGCCACAACTCGCCGCTGACGAACAGATAGTGGCCGCGCCGATGCTGGTCAAAAGATTCCCCCTTCCTTTGCGCAAGCTGATTGGCAATTTGTCGAACACAAGTAAGGTTCTACAAAGGCTCGGTCTGAGCGCATGAGAGTTTGTGATGCGAACGGAAGATAAGTCGGAACGCGAAGAACTCCGCAGGGTCGAAGAGCTTGAAGCGCGGCTCGAAGAGGCCGAAGAGGTGCTGCGCGCCATTCGCGGCGGGGAAGTGGATGCGCTGGTGGTTACAGGGCCGAACGGCGACCGGATCTACAAGCTCGAAGGCGCCGAGCATGCTTACAGGGTCATGGTCGAGGCGATGGCCGAGGGCGCGGTGACGCTTACGACAGACGACAACATCTTTTATTCCAACCTCAGCTTCGCCGCTATGATCAAAGCGCCGCTTGAAGAGGTGATCGGCTGCAAGATGAGCCGCCTCGTCGTCGAAGAGGACCGGCCGGTTTATGAAGAACTCATAAGGCAAGGGCAGCAAGGCAGCAGCCGGGGCGAAGTCCGTCTCAAGGTGAGAGGCGGCTCGACCGTGCCGGTCCATCTTTCGATCAGCTCGCTCGAACTGGGCGAGATGGGCTCCGTCTGCGTCGTTGTCACGGACCTCTCCGAGCACAAGCACAGACAGGAATTGATGGTCTCGGAGACCGTCGAGCGCACGATACGCATCGAAGCCGAAGCGGGCCGGCAGCGCATAGCCGACGTTCTCGAAAGCATCACCGACTCTTTCTATTCGATGGACCGCGAGTGGCGCATCACGGATGTCAACCAGCGGGCGGCCGCGTTTTTTGGGAAGAGGCGAAGTGAGCTTATCGGCAAAGTATTCTGGGAAGAATTCCCGCAAGGCAAGGGGACCGAATTCTACAAGCAGTATCACAAGGCGATGGTAGAGCAGGTCCCCGTCCACTTTGAAGGGCTCTCCAGGATTGCAGAGAATACATGGTTTGAGGAGCATGCCTATCCTACCGAAGAAGGGTTGTCGATCTACTTCCGCGACATCACAGAGCGCAAGCGGGATGAGGAGAAACTGCGCCAGAACATCGAGCAGCTTCAGACCATCTACAATCTGACCGATGCGGTGAGCCGCGCGCAAGACATCGAAGAGATTTACGAAGAGGCTTTGAACGGGCTTGAGCGCACCCTGAAGACTGAGCGCGCGTCGATCCTGCTCTACGACGCCGACGGCGTCCTGCGGTTCAAGGCGTGGCGCGGGCTTTCGGAAGACTATCGCAGAGCGGTAGAGGGCCATTCGCCCTGGGCGCGCAACGAGAAGAACCCTCGACCTATCCTGATACCCGATGTGAAAGATGATGAGAGCCTGGGCGAGCTGCGGTCACTGATTCTCGGCGAAGGGATACGGGCCATGGGATTCATCCCTCTCGTGTATGAAGGGCGGCTGCTCGGCAAGTTTATGATCTATTACAACGCGCCGAGCTCATTCGACGACGAGCAGATTCAAATAGCCCAGACTATATCGAGTCATGTTGCCTTTGCCCTCGGGCGCAAGCAGGCCGAGCAGGAGCGCGAGCAGTTGCTGGCGTGCGAGCAGGCCGCGCGCGCCGAGGCCGAAGCGGCCAACCGCGCGAAGGATGAGTTTCTTGCGACGGTCTCGCACGAGCTTCGCACTCCGCTCAATTCGATACTGGGGTGGACGACGCTGCTGCGGTCGGGACGTTTTGACGACGCGGATGCAAGCCATGCGCTCGAAGTCGTCGACCGCAACGCCAGGGCGCAGTCGAAGCTGGTCGAAGACATACTCGATGCCTCGCGCCTCATCACCGGCAAGCTCAACGTCGATTTTCATCCTGTAGAGTTGAAGCCGGTCATCAACGCAGCCATCGACGTTGTGCGCCCGACGGCGGACGCCAAAAACATTAGCCTTGAGCTCTCTCTCGGCCCCAGAGTCGGGATCGTTATGGGCGATCCCGCGCGCTTGCAGCAGATCGTCTGGAACCTGCTGTCGAACGCCATCAAGTTCACGCCCCCCGGCGGTCGGGTTCGCCTTGAGGCAAAGCGTGTGGGCGGGCGCGCCGAGATTACAGTGAGCGACACAGGCGCTGGCATAAGCCCGGAGTTTCTGCCCTATGTATTTGATCGCTTCCGCCAGGCCGATAGCACGACGACAAGAAGATACGGCGGGCTAGGGCTTGGACTTGCGATAGCTCGCCATCTGGTCGAAGCTCACGCCGGAAATATAGAGGTGCGCAGCGCGGGAGAAGGTCAGGGGGCGACCTTCATCGTGAGCCTGCCTCTCGGTGACTATATGGTTTCGGATTTCGGATTTCGGATCGAAGAGAAGACGCAGCCGCGCAAAGATGGCTCGCGCTCCGGTCGCGACATCGATCTCCCGCCGGGCGTTTTCCCTGACATCCAGCAGGCAAATCTTTACGGGTTGTGGATCGTAGTTGTTGACGACGACCCGGACACGCTGGATATGCTTGCAACGACATTCAGGCAGCAAGGCGCGGAGCTTACAGTGGCATCGTCCTGCCAGCAGACGCTCGATGCGATTTCGGAGCTGTCTTCCGCGCGATGGCCTGACGTGCTCTTATCCGACATCAGCATGTCGGGCGAAGACGGCTACGAGCTGATCAAACGCGCTCGCGCTTTGGAGCAGATGCGCGGAGCGCGCGCGTTAGCCGTGGCGTTGACGGCGCACAGCTCGGAGGAAGATTGCGCGCGCGCGCTTGAGGCGGGCTTCGATATACACGTTGCGAAGCCGATCGTCCCGAGCAATCTGGTGAAGCTGATCGCAAGCCTCACAGGCCGGTATGAAGAAGAACAGAGCGCGTGACCGAATACCCTCT
>DASTET010000747.1:0-2927 GCA_035709445.1 Blastocatellia bacterium
GGCCCGGACCAGATATGGCACATCTCTTATCCGGGAGGAGCCGCTCAAAGAATCATCAGCGATTCGAAGAACTATCACAACATCAGCCTGACGGCGGACTCGCAAACGCTCGTCGCCGTGCAGACCGAGCTCCACTCAAGCATATGGGTAGCGCCTGACGCGGGCGCGGGGGAGTCCCGCAAGGTCACGTTCGGGACCGGGTCTTACGGTGAAGCTTGCTACGCCCCCGACGGCCGAATCATTTACACTTCTCAGGCCAGCGGGAATTGGGATATATGGACCATGAACGCGGATGGGAGCGACCGGAAACAACTGACAGCCGATGCCGGAGTCAACCTCAATCAGGCCGTTTCGCCGGACGGACGATTTATAGTTTTCGCCTCAAACCGGGCGGGCGTTTTCAATATCTGGCGGATGAACAGCGATGGCAGCAACCTGTTGCGGCTGACCAGCCGAGGCGGCGAAAAGTATCCGCACTGTTCGCCCGACGGCAAATGGGTGGTCTATAACTCCGTCGACCCGCAAGAGAGTCTGTACTCGCTCTGGAAGGTGTCGGTTGACGGCGGCGAGCCGGTGAAGTTGACCGATCGTGATTGCGAACGGCCGGTGGTGTCGCCCGATGGCAGACACATTGCCTGTTTTCACCGTGACGAATCAGCAGACCGCCAGTACAGGGTCGAAGTAATTCCGTTTGCAGGAGGGCAGCCCGTTCGGACTTTTGCTATCCCTCGAGAGATTGCGCCGCTGCCATACGTTCACTGGTGGCCCGATGGAAGAGCACTGACGTATGCAGCCGCGCGCGACGGCATCTCGAATATGTGGATTCAGCCGCTTGGGGGAGGCCTGGCAAAGCAAATGACCGAGTTCAAGGCTGAAGGCAGAATACTGTTCGACTGGTCACGTGATGGCAAACAACTGGTTTTCTCGCGCCGCGTCTGGACATCCGACCTTGTTTTGCTGAGGTTCTTCGCGCCGGACAGAACATAAAGAACGAGTTTCGGCCCCTGAACCATTCAGTTTTCGGACGAATCAGTGGACTAAAATCTCCAGACTTCAGAGACTTGATTTACAGGAGAAATCCTGAAAATCCTGTCAAAGATAAGGACCGCTACTTATTGACTGCGCTCGGAGGGACTTCGGTGAGCAGAGGGACAGACTCAAGGGGGGTGGTTATTGAATGCTGCTTGAGGCTTCGGTAATAGATCAACAGGGTGCCTGCCAGGATGGCGAGCGAGATAAGCGTCCAGCCGACGGCCCATACGATGGCGGGAACCCATCCGCCGGTCGCAATCGCCATGTTTTGAGCATCCGAGGGGACCGCAGGGTCGAGCGCCGACAGGTGCATCAAGATCCTCAGATCGTAAAAGGCATTAAGCAGCGATTGAATCCCAAGAAAGCTCATGAAGAAATGGACGAACCTGATATTCGCTTTGAGCCCTATTGCGAGGCACGCAAGCCCGAAGCCCAGCCCGGCTATCCATATTCCTGTGTTGCTCCCCCAGAGCACAGTAACGAGCAGGAGCAGGCAGGCAGTCCCGATGGCCGCCGGGCGAGCATACCGCGCGCTTCTAAGCAGCAAGAGAAGCCCTGCGCCGAAGACCGTAGTGCTAAGGTATCCGGCGCTCGATATCAGCAGACCCCAGCCGCCGTTCGTCCTTGTAAGCCCGCTCCCGTTTCCGTTGATTGCGATGTCGTGAACCGTTCCAAAAGTAAGGAACGCCGCAAGAGCGTGGCCCGTCTCGTGTATGAAGGTCCCGAAAATGCTGAACGGATAGGTTATAAAACTGGCCAGCGGTATGAACCATAAGATCATGGTGAGCGCCGTGGCCAGCATCAGAAGCTTGAATGATGACTTTATCTCTTGACGGCTTTGCATACCTAACTCCCCATACGCATCAGACCGCAGCTATGTTCGAACCGGCGATAAAACCTTTCTGAAGAATGCACCCGGCAGCGAATCGTCCAGACGAAGATTCGGATGGTTGATATACCCTGCCTCGTTCTTCATGACCATGAGCAGACCTCCCGCCCTGAGCGCCCTGGACAAACGGTCAACGGTCTGCTGCACAGCTAGCGCGTGGAAATAGATCAGCAGGTTGTTACAGACGATCAGCTCGAAATTCTGCCGGAGAGTGCCCCAGAACTTCGCATCATACATATTGGCCCGGCGAAAAGTGATCATCTTTCTTACAGTCGGGCTTATCTCATAGGACCGCTCGCGCCCGTTCTGCTCCGCCTTTGTAAAGTAGCAGTTCCGCAGCTCAAGGCTCACCGTCCTTAGCGACGAAGAGGGATAGCGCCCCTTGCTCGCTGAAAGTATCGCGGAGCCGCGCAGGTCTGTAGCCAGAACGTTAGATCTCCAGTTCTCTTTTGGAGGCAGTGTCTCGCAAAGCAGCAGGGCGAGCGAATAGGCTTCTTCGCCGGTCGAGCACGCGACGCTCCAGAGGTTGATAGAACGCTCCGTTGCCCTCGCGGCCATCAATTCCGGAATGACGCGCTGCCTGAGGGCATCGAACTGGTCAGGCTCGCGAAAGAAGCGCGTCTCGCAGTTATTGACCATGTCGGCGAGCACCTCGATCTCGCCGGGAGAGCCCACCGCCATACGGCAGTATGCCATCTCATCAAAGCCGAGCTTCTCGGCCTTCATCTTTATCGATTCGATCAGCTTGTCCCTCCAGGAGGCATTCGTCTGCCACCCGTAGCGCGCCGCCATCGCCTGCTCTAACACCTTTATGTGAGGATTGAGGCTCTGTTTTGAGGCCATAACCTGATTCTATCTTTTATGAAACTGGCTGATGAGAATAATAAGAAACAACGCGCCGCAATGCGGCCAGGCTCAAGACTGAGCACCCGCCCGGTCATAATCCTTCGATGCCCCGCCCGACTTCTTTTCAAGCCTCACATCGGTAATGACCATCGTTTTGTCG
>DASTET010000748.1:0-2233 GCA_035709445.1 Blastocatellia bacterium
CACAAGCGAATCAGAGATGCCGAGAATCCGCGCGATCTCTATTTGAGATGGCCCTTGCGGATCGTAGTAGCAATACCAGAGCGTCGATATCAAACGGTTGAATCGCCGCTCGTTGTTATTTACAGCCCGGCGAAGCGAGACCAGGAAGTCGTATGCGAGACGCGCGGCGTGCTCGTTGCTCTCCTCGCGAAGCAGCGCGCTTTCAGGCGTCTCCCTCGTGTCCGGCGCTTCGCGGTTTATGGTGCCGCCTTCGTTGTCGACCGCCATTCTTTCATCAAGCGAAGCGATATTGTAATCTTGCAGCGGTATCTTAGACAGCACGAGCTGTCTGAGCGTTCGCACATCGGCGGGCGAATCGATTGCCTGGAATACTTCGACTATCAGGACTTCGAGATCGCTGTTCGAGATGATCAGCTGCGAAGTTCCTGAGCGGCCCACCAGCCGCCGGTCACGCCGCCTCATAGGCACATCTTTTACCCTGTCGACGAAATGGCCCGGATCACCGAAGGGCTTCGATGCTGCCCACTCGCGCAGCCCGAACATCCGGTTGACCATGCGCCGACCGGCGGGTGCGCGCCGTCCTCCTTCCTGAGCGTTGTTCTCCTCGTCGTAAGGGGAGGCCAGGAGTTCGGCGTCGTCTTCGACTACGTGCTTGCCGGCGACCGGTCCTTCGATGCTTGCTGACTTCTTTGGAGGTCGTCCTCTACGCCTGCTCTGGCTCTCTTTGGCGGACTCTTTTTGAGGCCCCTTGACTGCGGACGCCTGGTCTGCCGAGAACCGGCGGAACCGCTTACTGGTCTTGAGCAGGTTGCTGACGCGGCGGGCCATCCGGAATGATTCGGGATAGCGCTTGCGCAGTCGCGCGCCGACCAGATTCGGTATCTCTATATGAGACAGCTCATTCTCGATCTCGAGGCTCGTATAGTTGTTATATAGATAATGCTCGAAACGTTGCTTTTGGAAGAGTTCAAGGAATAACTCCTGAGTGAGGTCCGCGTTGATCTCAAGCGGCGAGGCGACTGCGGCTCCGTCTGTCGCAAAACGCAGGGGACGCACTGCCGGGTGGCGCGAGATCAACTGGTACAGGCCAGTCCACAGCCCTTCGACATCCTCTTCGTTGAGCAGAAAGGCCCAATCTATCCCGGTCATCGATCCTTCTCCCACTTTGCTGCGCAAGCTGGCGGGACTCACGCCTCAAAATATCGATAGCGCTGCGATCCTCTGTCGCGCGTGACTCAGCTACGTCGGCAGGGAAACACACCTTTGAACGTTCAAAAGAGCGGTCCTCGCAAAGGCTGTAGCCGGGAACGAGTAGTTCGTCCAACATAAAACTTATAGAGGCAAAAGCAGTCCGAGGGGGCGGGTGCTGGCAAGGCTCATAAGGGCCTCGAAATTGGGGCACGAACCGGACAGTTTTCAGATCAAATAACAGACATCAGTACGTCACAGCCAATCTTATACCACTCCTGAGGGGGAAAAGGGAACACTAAACTACAGTCTGGCGCGTCTGGCGAGTCGTGAGTCTAGCGCGTCCTGCTCGTGACGGCGCTGACTACTTTGCAATATATCATTTATGCGGTGTCTGTCATCAATGCGACGCGCTAGACTCGCTAGACTCGCGACTCGCCAGACTGTTCTTGACGCGCCAGACTCGCTAGACTGTTCCTGCCTGCTGGCAATAACTATAAAGGGATTCGGCGAACCGCCGCTTGAGTCTTATCATCTCGCGCAGCGACTCGCAGGCTCGCTCTTTGACCTCGCGGCTGTCGGCATACTTTCTGACTATCTCAACCGCGCGCCGCGCATGGTCCTTGTTCTCGGTCAGGTGGAGTATCAAAGACTCCACATCAGAACGCGCCAGATTATAGTTCGAGCACAGGGCTTCACTCAACGAGCCGAAGAAGACCGGCATGTAATACTCGATCCCTATGCCGATGGCTACCATCCCCACGATGAAATCTTCGTCGCGGGTAATGCGCAGGCAGTAGTCGATGTAGTCGCGGGTCTCATCGATCGGCGTAGCCCCGTCGATCTCTTCGCTGGTCGCCCCGACGCTTTCCGCCATCCTCTTTATGAGATTGTAATGATCCCGCTCTGCATCTCCGCGGCCATGCTCTTCCCATATGTTTTCGGCCAGGAGTTGCTGCGCGTCGCGGTGCGGGCAGTTTGAATGTGCTGCGCTGATGAATCGTGGGAACTCGCGAACTACGATGGCCGCCTGTAGTATCCATGC
>DASTET010000749.1:0-2757 GCA_035709445.1 Blastocatellia bacterium
AGGGTTATCGAGATAGAGGTTGACCGCCTCTGTCGCGAAATCCAGCGCGCTCCCCGTCGCGCGGATATACTCCTGCACGAAGGCGAGCGTGGCGGGCTCCTCCTTTCCGGCGTACTCCATCACGGCGTAGAGATTGGGAGAGTGATTGAAGATAGGGTGCCTCATAAGGAAGAGGCTTATCTCAAAATCGGGATTAAGGCCGAATACGATATTGCGAAACAGCTTGAGAAACAGCGCGTCCCCAAATACTACGGAGCTGTTGCTCTGTTCCTGGCTGAGCGGCTGGATCGAAGAGATGGGGAAATGATCCTTCTGAAAATCGCTCCCGCGTCTGATCCGGACCCGGCCCGCGCGCCCGTCGAATTCTTTATGATCGCGAATCACCTCATATAACGACTGGCAGGCTTCCGCGTCATCAAGCGCGTCATTGAGAATCTCGGCGCGCGCCCCTTGCTGTCTGACCACGAGCTGATAAGTCTCTTTCGTATCGTCGTCGAAAAGGGTCTCGATAATAGCGATGGCAAGCTGAACAGGCTGGCTCTCAATGTTTATTACGTCAACCGCCTTGTGCTCGACCAGCTTCTTCGACTTCGCGCCGTACCAGCGCCGCTGCTTCAGAAATGATTCGAGCTTTTCTGCGGGTATAGAGTCGATCTCTTCCGGGCTGAGGAAAGAATCCATCGAACCTCGACTTCGAAATGCGGAGTCTCACCCGCGTCCTCACAGGATCAATATAGCCGTTAACAGGATGAGAAGCCAGGAGCAAGAAGTCAGAAGCCAGAAGCCAGAATTCAGAAGCCAGAAGTCGGAAGCTGGCCGGGCTGATTCCGGATTTATTCACCCGCCAGGGATCGAGAGCTGATGCTAGAGATTCTGGCTTCTGGATTCTGGCTTCTGGCTTCTTTCTTTTAATGAATCGATGAGCGATTGCCTGTGCCGCACGCATTCTGGCGAGAACCAGTGCTCGATAAAACGGCCAAGCGCATCCCGGTCGCTTGCGGCAGGCGGGAGCCCGACGACCTCGTTGAACAGACGTTTGACGCCTCCATAAGTCAAAGCCGGTTTTTCGGCCAGCGCGCGGGCCTTCCTGATGGCTCGCCCAAGCGTCTCTTCGGGGGCGGCCAGTTCACAGGCAAGACCCGCCTCAAGCGACTCACCCGGCGTGAGCGTCCGGCCCTCGACCACCATCTCGCGCGCGACCCTCGTCCCCACGGCCCGGATCGCCATGCGCATCATCCCCGGCGGAAGCACTATGCCGAGGTTGATCTCGTTAAGCGCAAGCCCGTATTCGCCCTCGGCCATCACCCGCGCGTCCGAGGCCAGCGCCAGCACAGCGCCGCCCGCATAGGCATGACCGCTCGCGGCGGCGACTATCGGCTTCGGCAAACTTAGCATAGCTTCATAAAGATCGATGAAGCGCCCGAAAAACTCGGTCATCGTCTCGCGGTCGAATCCAAAGACCTCTAAAACGTCGAACCCGCCGGAAAAGAACCTCTGCCGGTCGCTTGCAAGCACAACCCCGCGCACGCTCTCGCTCGACGCGGCCTCTTTTATACAGGCGCTCAGCTCGTCGACCATCACAGAGTCGAGCGCGTTGGCCTTCCCGCGCGACATCGTCACGATGAGAATGCCGTCGTCGGTTTCGGTCTTGATATATTGCATAGTATTCTCACTTCTTCAGGTGCTCGTTGAACCAGTCGAGCGCGTGCTTGATGGCCTGCTCGCGCATGGTTGTATAGATTCCGTAATGCGTGATGCCGGGCATGACGATATATTTCTTCGGCCCGCGCGCCCTCTCATAAGCGAGCTTCGCGTGGTCCGCGTTATCAAAAAGCTCTTCTTTCTCGGCCACGATAAACAGCATCGCGCAGTCGGCCCTCTTATCGGCATCCTCGACGGGCGCGTACCTGAGCAGCTTATCGCGAACCGGCCCGCCTTGCAGATTGCCTATCACTCGCGCTCGCGGCGCAGGGTAGCCGATCTCGCCCCGCGCACGTTTAGTCGCTTCTTCGTAGGCCAGCCTGTACTGTTCATCCTTCTGCCCGGCGATCGCCGTGGCGCGAGGCCGCGAGTCGAGCGAAGGGACCTGGCTCACGGTCGCCTTGACGCGCGGGTCGCGCGCGGCCACATAGACTACGTGCCCGCCGGAGTAGCTCGACCCCCACAGCCCTATCCGATTCTTATCGACCATCGGTTCGCCTATCGCCCAGTGGATCGCGTTAAAAATGTCGGTGGCCATCTCAAGCGGATCGACCACTTCGCGCACCTCAAGCACCTCGGCGGTGAAACGGTTCCCCTCTTTTTTCGCCGGGGCCGGGCCGGTCAGTATCACCCTCGAATCGCTCGCTCCCCATCCGCGATAATCGAAGGCGAGGACGAAATACCCAGCTTTTGCGAACTCAATCGCCTCGCGCCTGAGCAGCGCGGCCACCCCTCCCCAGCCGTGGCTCATGATGATCGTCGGAAGCGGTTTGCCCGCAAGCGACTTGAGCGAGTAGACCTCTCCGCTCATCCTCACGCCTTCGCTCATAATGTTCACCTGGCGGTGCTCGATAGTATCGGGCACCTGAACCTGCCCCTGCCCTGCCGATACTGTCGAAGCGAGGGCGGTGACAACCACGGCGAGCGCCAGCCTTGCCAAGAGCTTATGTAACACGATGACTCTCCTTTCGCTCAAGAGGATGCATTCTCAGTCTGAAAACGGTTGCTCGTAAGATAGTGTTCGGGCAGTGGTCTGTCAACTTGACTCTCAAACCC
>DASTET010000750.1:0-2515 GCA_035709445.1 Blastocatellia bacterium
AGATAGTGTTGAGCACAAGCCCGCTTATGATGGCGATGAAAAAGACTATGCCGAGCGTGAGCAGGGCAACCTGCCGCCAGTTGAGCAGTATCCACCCGACGTTGAGCGCCACTGCTATGATGACGAGGCAAACGCCCAGCGTGATGAAAAAGGCAATCGATTTGCGCCTGCTGCTTATGCGCATAGTCACTATTGTATGCGATGAGAGACCGCCGCGCTATAATCATATCGGGCTGGATCGGTGCAAAACCGTATTCCATCTGTTATTCTTCGGAAACCGTCCACTGTCGTGCGGCTCCAGATAGGATTACTGTTATGGCTCAAAGTTTCACTTTTGTTCCCGACCGTAAACAGGAACAACCTACCTGGCGCGAGCGATTCGCCGCATTGCGGTATGTGCCGCCGCTCGTCAGACTCGTCTGGGAGACTCATCGCGGTTTTACTATAGCAATGATCCTGTTGCGGCTTTTGCGCGCAACCGTCCCCGTGGCCACGCTATGGGTAGGCAAGCTGATAATCGACGCGGTAGTCGGGCTGCGCGAGAACGGGGGCGATCTCACAAGGCTCTGGCAGCTTGTCGCGCTCGAAGTCGCAATCGTGACCGCCGGTGAGGTGCTGTCGCGAACCTCGGTGCTGGTCGAAAGCCTGCTCGGCGATCTCTTCTCCAATCACACGAGCGTCCGTCTGATGGAGCACGCGGCCACGCTCGACCTCTACCACTTCGAAGACCCTGCATTCTATGATCAGCTTGAGAGGGCTCGGCGGCAGACGACCGGCCGCATAGGCTTGCTCGCTCAGCTTCTCAGCATGGGGCAGGACGCGCTGACGCTCGTCGGGCTTGGCGCGGCGCTGCTCATCTATAGCCCGTGGCTGCTCGTGATCCTCGCCGTATCGGTCCTGCCAAGCTTTCTCGGCGACACCCATTTCGCGGCGCTCGAATACTCGCTAGTGTTTCGGTGGACGCCGGAGCGACGAAAGCTCGATTACCTCCGATATGTGGGAGCGAGCGACAGGACTGCAAAGGAGGTCCAGTTGTTCGGGCTTTCGCCCTGGCTCGCGGACCGGTTTCGGACGCTAGCGACTCGCTTTTATGAAGAGAACAAGAAGCTCTCGGTTCGAAAGGCGGTTGTTTCGACCGGATTGTCGCTCATAGGCACGCTCGGCTATTACGCCGCCTTCGTGATCATACTGGCGCGGGCGGTGAGCGGGGCGATATCGCTCGGCTCGCTGACTTTTTTATCGGGATCGTTCGCCAGGAGCCGCTCGCTCATACAGGGGCTGCTGCTCGGGGCGAGCGGAATCTATCAACAGTGTCTATTTCTCAAAGACCTCTTCGATTTTTTCAACATGAAGCCATCGATCACCTCACCGCCCGAAGCGCGCGAGGTCCCGGAGCCTGTTCGACACGGGTTCGTCTTTGAAGATGTCGGATTTCGTTATCCCGGCAGCGACGCCTGGGCCGTGCGCCACGTGAGCTTTCATCTAAGGCCCGGCGAGCGTATAGCCTTTGTAGGCGAAAACGGGGCGGGAAAGACGACACTGACGAAGCTGCTCGCGCGGCTCTACGACCCTACGGAAGGCCGAATACTTCTCGACGGCGTCGATCTGCGCGAGTACGACCTGAGATCGGTGCGGCGCGCGATAGGGGTCATCTTTCAGGACTTCGTGCGCTATGATCTCAGGTTCGACGAGAACATAGGCGTGGGCGAGATCGAGGCGATGCGCTCCTTTCTGGACCTGCCCGGCAACGGCGCGCGCGACGATGCGCGAAAGGCGCCTCAGACAGCCCCGGCAGATGAGGCCTCGGTGCCGGACCGCCTCGCCTCGGCGGCAGAGAAGTCGCTTGCGGCCACGCTGCTTGCGAAGTTCTCTGACGGATACCGGCAGATGCTTGGCCGCCGGTTCGATAAGGGCGTTGAGCTTTCGGGAGGAGAGTGGCAGAAGATTGCGCTCGCCCGCGCCTATATGCGCGACGCTCAGGTGCTCATACTCGACGAGCCGACCGCCGCGCTCGATGCGCGCGCCGAGTACGAAGTATTCATAAAGTTCTCGCAGCTTGTGGCGGGCCGGATGGCCATCATTATCTCTCACCGCTTCTCGACCGTGCGCATGGCCGACCGCATAGTCGTATTAAAGGGAGGGATGGTCATCGAGGAAGGCTCTCACTATGAGCTTGTGGCGCAGGGAGGTCTCTACGCCGAGTTATTCTCTCTGCAAGCGGAAGGGTATCGCTAACAGTCGAGCCGAATCATCTCTGCGGCCCCGCGTGAACCGGTTTATTTATCACAGAGCCTCAGCAGGGCCGCAGAGAAAGCCTATTCGATCCTTCAAACCGCTCCGGCTCTCGCTCACTTGTCGAAGCCGTGATTGCGCAACCTGATCAGCTCTTCAACCGATAGATTATTAAACCCTCGCTCCTTCATCTTCCGGATGAATGAGGGGCTGACTCCGTGATCTCGCATGCGGACAAGCTGCTCCACGGAGAGCCCGTCGTATCCGAGCGACTTCACCTCTT
>DASTET010000751.1:0-4753 GCA_035709445.1 Blastocatellia bacterium
AAACCGATCAAGCGAAAGAGACACGACAGGCCGTCCCTGACGCCGCAGAAATAACCGGCCCGACCGGCCCGCACGCTGACGATACCGAGAAGATGGCCGCCGAGCCGAAGCCGGACGTTTCGGACCAGGGGTGGAAAGAGCTTCTTCCCAGGCTATCCAATTATTTCCACAATAACCGCGAGGAGCTTGCGCGCGCGCTTGGCGTCCATCGTTCTACAGTGGACCGATGGATGAACGGCACGAGCCGTCCGAATAACTCTACACTGCTCAGGATGCGCAGGCTCGCGCAGGAGCGACGCATAGAATAAGTAGAGACTGCCGACACCACAGCTCAGGAGTACGAGATCGATTCCAGCTCCTGTATGAAGAGGCTTATCGACTGAGTGCGCCGGTCGCGGTCCGGCTCAAGGGCCTGCGTCAGGACCTGGTCCAGACCGGGCGGGAGATTTAGATCAGACCGCCAGGCGCTCAATGGGGGCGGCGGAGTCCTGAGACCTGCGCGCTGTACCGCCTGCTGCATAGGTGTCAGGCCCTTCAGAGGGAATGGAAGCTCGCCGCCCAGCATTTCATAGACCATCAGTCCCAGACTGAAGATGTCGGAACGCGCATCGAGGTCCGGTATTGCGTTCGCCTGTTCGGGCGACATGTAAGCGGGGGTCCCGACAAGCGCCCCCGCCGTCGTCTGGTAATCGCTCTGCCCCTTGAAAGGGCGCGCAATTCCAAAGTCTACTACCTTGACCAGATCGGTCCCGTTCGGTCTCTTAGATATCATCACGTTCTGGGGCTTGAGATCGCGGTGAACTATCCCTTCCAGGTGTGCGGCTTCGAGCGCGTCACAAATCTGCCGTGTTATGTTGAGAACCCGCCTGAACGGGAGCGGACGAGGCGGCTGCCCTTTCGGCTGGATTATCTCCGCGAGGCTTCTTCCAGGGATAAACTCCATCGCAAGATAGAACAGGGCCTGGCCAAACTCGCCGTAGTCGTAGATGATAACGCTGTTCGGGTGGTTGATGCTTGAAGCCAGGCGCGCTTCGCGCTGGAACATTTTAACGGCGTTTGGAACAAGGGCGGCGGTTTGCGGCAACAAGACCTTAACCGCGGAAAGACGTGCGAGGTGTATGTGCCGGGCCTTGTAGACGACCCCCATGCCGCCTTCGCCCAGACGCGCGAAGCAATTGTATTGGCCTATGAGGACCGGCTCCATCTCTTCCTCAGTCTGCTCGTCCGGGCGCGGCTCGCTCACTTCGATTAACTGTTGACCGTCGTAACGGCAGAACTTCTTGTTCGGAGGATAGTCCTCTCCGCATCGTGGACATCGCTTTCTGATTTCGACCGACTGAAGATCATAGAAGGAAGGCGCTTTCTTCTCCTCCGCAAGCTTCGACTCTTCCTTCAAGGCCGTTCCGTCGTGTACGCAGAACCTTGCGCTGACGGGGAACTCGGTCGCGCACGATGGGCAGCGTTTACTTTCATCGCGCGCCGCATAATCTCTCGCCTGCTCTGTCTTTATTGTCTCTGCGGCGTCTTCTTGAGCCGCCCTGGTCGGCGGCGGAGCGCTTACTGCCTCGGGCGGCGGGGATTGCGGCGCGCTCTTTGGCATTGATGGAGGCGGAGCCGATTGCACAGGCATAGCGCCTAATGTCGGGTAGCGGTCCTGCGGGAACGACCCGGTCTCGGTATCGAGCGCGCGAGGGGATGCGGGCGCAGGCGGAGATGCGAAATCGCCCCCGCGCCCGCCGAGCCGTTTGACCGCCGCTTCAATCTCATCCCTAAAGACGGCGCAGGACTGTTGTCGCGCGGTCTTCTCGCCTTCGAGCGCGCGAAGCACAGCCTGTTGAAGCTGCTCGGGGACGTCTGATCTGAAATCCCTGATCGGGCGCGGGCGTTCCAGCATCTGCTTTACGACTATTGCCGCCGGGGATGATGCTTTGAATGGCGGGCGGCCCGTGAGCATCTCATAGAAAATTGCGCCGATACTGAATACATCAGACCGGACATCGTGCGCCGCCGCAGCCTGAGCGGGCGCGAGTCCTGCGCCCGCCATCCGTTGTTGAGCAAGCTCGGGACAGACATAGACCGCCTCTCCCGGCGGCATCTCGCCTTTGGGGATTGAGTCGCTGCCCCTTTCTTTGATTATGACTCGCGCGCGGCTTTTGCCGGATTGTTGCTCGTCGTAAACCAGAATATCTTGCGGGCGCAGATAACCTATGACCCGGCCCTCGCGGTGCATCTCTTCGGTCGAATCGCAGATCAGAATTGCGAGCCGTGCGGCCCGCGTGATCTCAAAGGGGGCCTGTGTGCTGATAAGGTCAGAAAGCGATGCGGCATCAGGTTCCGGGACCGCGCCCCCGAATGCATGGCCATCGTAATTGCAGAAAGCGGCAGCATCCTCACATTCGCGGTTACAAACAGGACAGCGCTTCATGTTGGACCTCGCAGACAAACAACGCTGAGTTTACTGCTTGCGGGGCCGTATGAGGCAGGCCCGGCTATCCAAAAAGTTTGTCCATCGACACAATAAGCGCGCTCGGATCTACGGGCTTGGTCATCACCTGATCCGCGCCGGCCTTGACCGCCCTCGATCTATCCCCGCTGCCGACGGCGCTCAGCACGACTATCGGTACTGTATCGAACTCCGGCTGTTCTCGAATGTACTCGATTAAACCCACCCCGTCGAGCTTGGGCATGCATATATTGGTGACGATAATATCGGGTCGCTCTGCTTTTGCGGCTTCCAGTCCCTCCAGGCCGTTCTCTGCCGTGATGACTTCAAAGCCTTTGGTTTCGAGTAATGCCCTCAGCATCTCTCGTGAATCTTCGTCGTCTTCTACAACCAGAACTCTCTTGACCATCAGTAAAGCTCCACGCAGAAAATCTCAAATGCGCCCCCTATTTGTATAAGGTCTGGCGTCTTTATAGTCAACATCTACTTCCAGCCGGGATAAACGATAAGACGGCTGCTTTGAATCCGGAGATTACAATCGAACAGATCGTAGAGTAGAATAACCGGTGTTATGAAAGCAAAAACGTCCCGGTCATCGGCAGGGCTTCAATCGCTTGTTATCACAATCATCCTGGTAATCGGCTTCAACGCCGCGCTGGCAAAGGGCGTGACAAAGAGAATACGCTTCGCTCGCGGAAGCAACTCGGCTGTCGTCGAAGGCGCTGTCATTCGCGGAGATATGGACAGATACATTCTCGGCGCGCGGGCCGGGCAGGAGATGACCGTCAGCATCACTTCGGAAGAGGATAATGCGGTATTTCATATCTACAGACCCGGAGCGAAGAAGACACTCGAAGGGGCCGGAGAGGATCAGGACGCAACCGAGTGGAGCGGCAAGCTGCCAGCCGCAGGAGATTACGTTATAGTCGTAGGCGGGACGCGCGGGAACGCCACTTACAAGCTGAGCGTTAAGGTCGAGTAAAGCGCCCCGCAATCTTCAAAATCACACCTCGCGCAGTATCCTTTTAGAACGCCGACGCGCAAAAAGCGTACACCATCTCTTTTCTCTTTCAACACGAACAGTGACATTCCGGCTGTGAGAAATCGCTTTCAGGTCGGCATAAGTATTGCAATCTATTCCTCGATAGATTCCAACCGAAGGAGAGCGAAAGTATGTCATATACGAACAGAGGCAACAGATCCTTTGGCGGCTACGCCGATTATGATGACGAGCGAAGCCGCAGGGATGTGGACCGGCATGAAAGCCGGTGGGATAGAGGAGATTACAGCGAGCATTCAAGAGGGTACGACGAGGGCCGCGAGCCGAGCTACAGCCCCGACTATGACAGGGGCTACTGGCGGCGCGGGATGCAATTCGATGAGGATTATGGCCGGGACTACGACAGAAGCGATCGTATGAGATCGCGCGAGGGCTATTACGGGCAGGGCCCGCTGCGATCGCACCTCCGCTGTCGCGACATCATGACGCGCGATGTGACTTCCTGCAATCGAGACACACCCATCATCGATATCGCCCGCCTGATGAGGGACGAGGATGTCGGCGCGCTGCCGGTGCTTGGCGCGAACGGAAAGCTTGAGGGCATAGTGACGGACCGGGACCTGATCATAAAGGGGCTGACTTCGGACAAGAGCGAAGCCGATATCCGAGCAGAGGATTGCATGACGACCGACCTGTTCACTGCAAACCAGAATGAACGGCTGGTCGAGGTGATCCGAGAGATGGGTGATCATCAGGTGCGCCGCGTGCCTGTCGTGGATGGCCGCGACCGGCTCGTAGGAATCATCTCGATGGCCGACATCGCTACCCAGACCAACAAGGACCGGGAGCTGAGCGAAACCCTGGAAGAGATCAGCGAGCCTTCCTCTTTCTTCGGACGGCTTGCCAGGCTATTTAGCTGGTGAGGGGATTCGCCGGTCACAAGTCAAAGCGAACCTTATTAACATAAAGGGGGTAACAGGAATGAGCAGAACTCGAGAAGGACGAGATAAAGAAGCGAACGAGACAGCGCGTCAGCAGGCTGAGTCGCAGCCTGTGACGGAGACCGGGGGCCAGCCGAGCGCCTCAAGACCATCAAGCTATACTTCAGGCCGCGAGAGCATGCGCGAATTCCCAAGAAGATCGACCTCGCTCAGGAATAGAGACATTTCAGAATCGCGCGACCTTTACGACAGGGGCTACCCGCGCGAGGGGCGAAGCTATGATAGGGAAAGCCAGCGCGATGAGATGCATCGCAGCGACTACGGAGACAGAACGCAGAGCCCGACCTATTACGCCGGTTACTACCGGCA
>DASTET010000752.1:0-2935 GCA_035709445.1 Blastocatellia bacterium
AGATATTTTCTGCGAGCTGTTTCCCCGCGCCGCCGTCGAAGAGGGGCTGCGCAGGTTTGTCGAAAGCGCCGACACGCACCCTTACCTGCCCTGATAAGAGATGCGGGTAAGGTTAGATACGGAGTGCAGTGTAGCTCCGCAGCCCGATTATGGTCTTTGAATAATAAATACGACCACGCATTCCCAAGATAAACCGCCAGTTGAGCGATCAGGCGACGGGTCGCTGTGGTAGTGTTATTTTTTCAAAGACCATTATCGGGCTTGCCCGGAGTCGCTCATCACGGCGGACGTAAGCGCGCTTGAAGGTAGCTCCGCAGCCCGATTTATCGGGCTTGCCCGAAGGGCAAATAGGCCAGCCGTTTTACGGCTGGTGATCGAGCCGCCAACGGATCGAGGGCGCTTCGGAGGCTTCAGCCATGATCAGCAATGGCTAAAGCCGTATCGTGTAACCGCGCTCAAGCGCGCTGAGTAACTGCCGCCGCATGTCACCAGCGCTAGAAGCGCTGGCCTATCTGCGCTACGCGGAAGCCCGATTTATCGGGCTGGGGGTTACTTTATAAAATGAACTCAGGGGGTAACGCATGATCACTTCCGAGCAGACATTAGACGAGATACTCAGCCTTGCGTCAAAGCACTTCAATGTCCCGCGCCAGGAGCTTTCGCCCGATGATGATTTTTTCAAAAAGCTTGGCATAAACAGCCTTCAGGCGCTTGAGCTGCTCAGCCGGTTGGAGACACATTTCAACATAGAGCTGCCTGATTACGAGATACAGGGGGTGACCGACTTTCGCACCCTGGCCGACCGCGTTCAATCGAGACTCTGATGCTTGACCTTAACAATTACCAGTCGCTTGGGGCCGCGCTCAACGACGCGATGGAGCGATGGCCTTATGAGACATGCCTGATCGAAGCCGACCGCGACCGCGAGAACTGCCGCTATACCTATCGCCAGTTCAAGGAGGCGGCGATGCCGCTCGCCCGGTTCCTCCAGGACCGGGGCGCCCAGAGCGGCACCCGCGCGGCAATAATCATGACTAACCAGTCGAAATGGCTTATCTCGGCCTACGCGATCTTTTACACCGGCGGCGTGCTCGTGCCGCTCGACTACAAGCTGAGCGCGCGCGAGCAACTCCAACTGCTCTCTCATTCGAAGGCCGAGACGCTCGTTGTAGAGTATTACATCTGGCGAGCAATAATCGCGGAGGAAGCCTTTAAAGAGTTTGGCGCGAAAACGGTGCTTGTCACGGAAGCGCCTTCGGGAGCCGATTTGAAGGGGGCGGTCAGGTGGGAAGAGGCGAAGGGCAGCGGCGACCCTGCCTTTGTTCCCCGCGAGCGAAAAGACTGGGCCTCGATAGTCTATTCTTCGGGCACCGGCGGGCGGCCAAAAGGGTGCGTGCTCACGCACGAGAACTATCTTGAGCAGTGCATGGCGCTCACTTCGCTATATCCCTTCTGGCCGGGCGTGCGCTACCTGAGCATACTGCCTACAAATCACGCTATAGATTTCATGGTGGGTTTTATAGGCCCGTTCACCTGCGGGGCCGCCGTCGTCCATCTGCGGACTCTCAGACCGGAGTACGTGCGCGAGGCTTTTCCGAGATACAAGATCACCTATATGTCGCTCGTGCCGATGGTGCTCAAGAACCTCGAAAAGGGTTTGAAGGCGCGGTTCGATGCGCTGCCCGCGCACAAGCGATTCGTGCTCGACCGGCTGATAGGGCTGAACCGCGCGCTGACGCGCAAGGCCCCGAACTTAAATCTGAGCCGCCGCCTCCTCAAACAGGTTCACGAAGCTTTCGGCGGGGAGCTCAGGGCGTTGTTCGTCGGCGGCGCATTTATGGACCCGGCAACATTGCAGTTCTTTTACGACCTCGGCATACAGGTAGGCAACGGCTACGGCCTCACCGAAGCGGGCACAGCCGTGACGTTGAACGATTTCAAACCGTTTCGCGCCGATACGGTAGGCAAGCCGCTTCCCGGCATGGAGGTCAGGATAGTAAACCCGGCCTCGGATGGAATAGGCCAGGTCGCCGTCCGCAGCAAGACCGTGATGTCTCATTACCTTGACGACCCGGAGCTGACAGCCGAAACGATAGTCGACGGCTGGCTGATGACGGGCGACCTCGGTCGCATAGACGCGACGGGTCACCTTCAGCTCTTCGGGCGCGTAAAGAACATGATCGTGACCGAAGAGGGCAAGAACGTCTATCCCGAAGACATAGAGAACGCCTTCGAAGGTCTTCCGGTCAAAGAGCTGTGCGTCTTCGCCGCGAATTATATCTGGCCAGAGCGCACGATGACCGGCGAGCAGCTTGTGATAGTGCTCCGCCTCGAAGACGGGCAGGAGATGAATAACGGGCTCAGAGAAGAGCTGGCCGCGCGCAATCGCCGCCTCTTGAATTTCAAGCGAGTGAGCGGCTACGTTTTCTGGGAGAGCGATTTCCCCCGCACCGCCTCGCTTAAGATCAAACGCATCGCGCTGGCCGAAGAGATCCGCAATAAGCTGGACCGCCAGACGGCAGTGGTGGAGCTGTGACGAAGACCGCCTACCTCGCTGTAATAAACCCTGCGGCGGGCCACGGTCGCTGCGGCAAGATGGTGGGGCCAGTCCTCAAACGGCTGCGCGGCGCAGGCATAGAGATCGAAACCGTAGAGACCCGCAAGGCCGGTCACGCCATAGAGATTGCGCGAGAGGCTTATCGAAACGGGTACCGCCGCTTTATAGCCGTGGGCGGCGACGGCACTTCCTACGAGATAGTAAACGGGCTATTCCCCGAAGCCTCCGAGGGCGAAAAGCCCACACTCGGATTCCTTCCGCTCGGAACGGGCAATTCATTTCTCAGAGATTTCAGCGACAGGGGGCTCGATCACGCAATCGAATCCCTCATCGAAGGGCGCTCGCGTCCCTGCGACGTCTTTCGAATGCAACACAGGC
>DASTET010000753.1:0-2058 GCA_035709445.1 Blastocatellia bacterium
GGGTGTAAATGAGTTTGTTTCGGGGTTAGCCGTTTCACCCGACCGCCGGTGGATTCTCTACACCCAACAAGACCCTATCAGCAGCGATATCATGTTGGTGGAAAACTTCTATTAGAGAGGGATAATTTCGCAGAATGCCCGGAGTGCGAGATCATCGGGGTCATTTGTCGCTCGCGGCCTCGCTGATGCACCACGTTAGCGGCGGAGACCGCTCCAGAGCCAGCGCCTAGATCACCGGAGGCTGAGCGGCCTTGACGCCTCTCCCTCTGAAGACAGTGCTGCTCTTCAGAGGGTCGGGGAAAAAATCACTATTAGTGGCTTGACATCAAGGGAGCACTACAATGTAACAGCGGAGTTGACGTGGAGCGAAACCGAATAGTTTAACGGACAACGTGAAAACAGAGTCGCTGTTTCGCCCTCACGTCCAATGATTTATTATTGCGCCGTCTGCAAAGAAGCCAACTTTATTCTTGCTCTCATTTATTATATTCTCCGCTTACTATTGAAGTTTCATACGTTTCATCAGGTCAATAAAACGCGGCTCGTTTCGGAGATTGTTCCATTTAGGTTCGACTTTGAGAAAGGTCATTTTCGGGTCGCGCTGTTCGTAGGCTTTTTCCAGCCATCGAAGCGCGTTGTCGCGCATCTCCAGGGCGTTGTAAATTAACGCGATGTTGTATGGCGAGACGTGTGTCCTGGTCGATAATTTCAATAGATCATCGAGCGCGGCTCGCGCTTCCGCCCGCCTGCCCGATTTTGCCAGCGCATATACGCCGAACGGAATAACATTTCCGCCGGAGAGTTCTTTTTCCTTGACTGATTCGGCGATGGCTTCCGCATACATGCGTTTTTCGATATACGCGCTTGCCGCAAACATAGGTCGTAAGCTGAGATTATCTCAGGACAGTTGAAGAGCGTGAGCTTGGAAAACATTATTCAAGTTCACGCTTTACTTCTTCATGAGAGTGATAAAAATGTTGGAATGAGTCCCGGAGATAAGCCATCATAGGGTAATAACTCAGCTCTCACAGGGCGACCTGGGGCCTGATACAGATTTATCTATTGAGACTGTATCCTGTTCAGAATTCTTGCAAGCACATTGCCCGTCACGGTCCGGCGATAGTGCTCGGTCGAGCGCAGGTCGGTGATAGGCGTGACTTCGCTTGAGACGGTCTGCCTCGCACGCTCGATCAGATCGGCTGTGATCGCTTTCCCCATAAGCAGTTGCTCGGTGCGAAGGGCGCGTATGACGGTCGGCGCGACGCTGCCTATCGCTATGCGGATCGTTTGAATCGTCTTCGCGTCCGTCTCTGCCCTGACCGCCATCACCACTTTGGATATCGCCTGCGCGCGCCGCGTGCCGACCTTGTAGAAAAAATCCTGCTCTTCGGGCTTGAGCTTTGTTACCCTCACAGCCGTTACGATCTCGTCCGGCTCAAGCACGGTCTTACGATAGCCAGTATAGAACCGCTCGAATGCGACGTGCCTTCGACCGCGCGCGCTCGCAAGCTCGACCTCCGCGTCGTAAGCCGCAAGCACGGGGAGGCTGTCGCCTGCGGGCGAGGCGTTGACTACGTTGCCGCCTATCGTCCCCCGGTTTTGAATCTGTACCGCGCCGATAGTGCGCGAGGCAGCGACGAGCGAAGGCACATACTCTCTGATCAGACGCGAACGTATAAGCGCGGTGTAGGTCATGAGCGCGCCAATGCGCAAACAGTCGCCTTCGTCTTCGATCCCGCGCAGCTCGTCTATTCGCCATATATCGAGAAACTCGCTGGCATCGAGCATCCGGGCATTCATCAGCACCATGAGATCGGTACCGCCCGCGATGATCTTCAGCGCCGGCCCGCGTTCGGCGAGAAGCGCGAGCGCCTCATCGAGCGTGCCGGGTGAATGCGCTGTGATATTGCTCGACATATAACTCAATACTCAAGGCGGCCCGCAGCCTGCTCTATCGCATCGATGATCTTCACATAGCCGGTGCATCGGCACAGGTTGCCCGCTATCGCTTCTTTGATCTCGTCGCGCGTGGGACGCGATTTCTCATCGAGCAGCGCG
>DASTET010000754.1:0-2280 GCA_035709445.1 Blastocatellia bacterium
CATTGAGAAGATCAACAGCCGGGTGACCAAAGGCGCGTTCGAAATCTCTATCGGCGCAAGCGGCTCGGCTGAGATATACGAGAAGGCCCCGAATAAATCGCTGGCGCTCATCGACATTGCGGGTTTCGGGCTCATAAGAGAAGGCTACAACGGCACGGTGGCCTGGTCGGATAATCCGCAGTCAGGGATGCGCGAAAAGAGCGGGGTAGAGCTTGCCGACACGAAGCTCGATTCCGAGTTTTACAAGCCGATCAAGCTCAAAGCCCTCTACCCGAAGATGGAGTTGCAGGGCAAAAAGAAAGTGGGCGAGCGCGAAGCCCACGTCATAACGGCCACCCCCGCGCAGGGGAGCCCTGAAAAATGGTACTTCGACACCGAGACCGGCCTTCTGATACGCACGGACGCCGAGCGCGAATCGCCCGAAGGCAAGGTCCCTGTCGAAACTCACATCGAAGATTACCGCGAGGTCGATGGCGTCAAGCTGCCGCACACGGTTCGGCAGGTGCTCCCGGCCTTTTCTGTCACCATAAAAGTTAACGAGATCAAACACAACGTACCGATCGAAGACGCCAAGTTTGACAAGCCCGCCAGTCAGTAAGGCTAAAGCCTCTAGACTATAAAACGCCTGCGCGCGACTGTCCGGCAGCCGCGCGCAGTTTCTTTGCGCGCTTCTTTACGCAATAAATCAATCCGCCGATATCTTCAATCCGTACACCTGCGCCCAACTTGAGCGCCAGATTCTTACGATAAACGGGGCTTAGAATGGCACGGTCCTTGCCATTCTAAATGGCGGAATGATATTTCAGACAAGGGGGGAACCGATAATGCTTAGTATGAGAAAGGGCGCGCTGGCAGCGATCATCCTGTCAGTTGCAATGACAGCTATTGCATTCGCCCAGGGACCGATTCACAAGCGCGTCAATTATACGATAAACGTTCGGTATGAATTGAGGATGGGAGACTACATGCTGCCTCCGGGCAAGTATGTGCTCTACCAGATAAATCAGAATGACACCAATCTTTTCGGGCTTTATCATACGGACCTGACCGATGAGCCTATAGCGATGATTCGCACCGTGCGAATCGACTATAGCGGGACCGAGTACCCGGAAAACACAAGGATGATCCTTGATATAGACGAGACGAGCTATGACTCGCATCCTGTTCTGCGCGGTTGGAACATACCCGGCATGGACGGTTTTGAGATCATAAGCGTCGTCGCCAAGGAGACTGGAATCCTGACGCGTGTGAAGTAAAGCTGTTCGAGAGAATCAGACTCAACGGGAAGCTTTAAACGAGTCTGAGATTGGGCACGTCCTGTGGGGCGTGCCCAATTATTTTTTGGCTGCAATAATGCCCGCCCTGCCTTTACACATCGACACAGAGTAGATACCATCTGTGCTGCGATCTATTTCTCAGGTAAGTCTAAATGACCTGTCCAAACTGCAATAAACCTCTTGCTCAGGGCGCGCGCTTCTGTCATGGCTGCGGGGCATCGATCTCGCTCGACACCCGAGACTCGTCCGAAAAGCCCACCGTTCAGATGAACGTTCAAGAGACGGTGAGCCAACCTCAGTCGTCAGACTCTCTGATAGGACAGACCCTCGATTCCAAGTACCAGATAGTCTCCCTGCTCGGCCAGGGCGGCATGGGAGCCGTCTATAGCGCGCGCCGCATACATATCGGCGATGAGGTCGCTGTTAAAGTGCTGCATCGCTCCTTCGTCAAAGACGCGCAGGCGCTCGAACGGTTCCGGCGCGAAGCCCGCGCCGCCGCCATGCTCCGTCATCCGAACGTGGTGGTGATTCACGACTACGGCGAGACCGGATCTTCCGAAGCGCCCGCTTTCATAGTCATGGAGATGGTCGCCGGTTATTCGCTCAGAGACCTGCTCGACAAACAGGGCAAGCTGCCGGTCGAGCGCGCCGCCTCGCTTATGCGTGCAGTATGCGCCGGGGTTGCCGCCGCTCACCGCAACAACATAGTCCATCGCGATCTCAAGCCGGACAACATCATCGTCGTGCCTCCTCATTCCGAAGCCGAACAAGAGACAGCCAAGGTGCTCGACTTCGGGATAGCCAAGCTGCGCGACGGGGCAGGCGGGCAGGGTCTGACTCAGACCGGGGTCGTTATAGGCACGCCCTATTATATGTCGCCCGAACAGTGCCGGGCCGAGCCGCTTGATGCGAGGTCGGATGTTTATAGTCTTGGAGCGGTGCTTTACGAGATGCTGAGCGGAGCGCCTCCCTTCGAAGCGGCGACAGCGACGGGAGTGGTGGC
>DASTET010000755.1:0-3701 GCA_035709445.1 Blastocatellia bacterium
GAGCGCGCCACGCGGGCTGCGCTCTCAAGCTCGACCGAGTGGCGCTGGCCATAGCGAAAAGATATCGCATAAACTGCGTAGCCTTCAAAGCGGGCCACGGCAACCGCAGTGGTCGAATCGAGCCCGCCGCTCAGCAACACAACAGCTTTACCGTTTTCGCTCATTGTTCACACCATACGATTTCCAATAGAATGCAACAGACGACGGGCAACTGACAAATGACATACCAGACATACCATCACAATCGCAATTACGGATGCCGCATCACCGAATTTGTTTATAGAGGGTATCGCTCCGTAGCTCTCGAAAACGAGAAGCTCCGGGTGACGGTGATCGCGGACAAGGGGACGGACATATACGAGTTTTTGTATAAGCCTCGCGATATCGATTTTATGTGGCGAACGTGGACGGGGCTGCGCGAGAGGCCGCATTTTCTCGAAACAAGCCCGCGCGCCGCCGGGCCGCACATGGACTACTACGAAGGCGGGTGGCAGGAGCTATTTCCAAACTGCGGCAACCTCTCGCTGCACCAGGGCGCGGAGATAGGCCAGCACGGCGAAGTGTTATTGTTGCCCTGGCGATACCAGATCGTTAAAGACGAGCCGGAAGAGATCGAGGTCCGTTTCAGCGTGCGCACGGTGCGGACCCCTTTTCATCTGGCCAAGACGATGTCGCTCAGCCGCAACGAATCGGTGTTGCGAATTCGCGAGCGAGTGACAAACGAAAGCGGTCAGGAAGTAGATTTCACCTGGGGGCATCACCCGGCCTTCGGATGGCCGTTCCTCGATGAGCACTGCCGCATAGACGTGCCGCCGTGCCGCATACGCACGTATGAAGAGTACACGCCGTCGACCTCACGGCTCAGGCCCGCTCAAGACAGCGCGTGGCCGATGGCCGAAGGCAGAGACGGCAGCCCCGTGAATCTGTCTGAGATACCCGGCCCCGAGGCTGCCGCGCACGACATGGTATTTCTTGAAGGGATCGAAGACGGCCGGTATTCGGTGACCAATACGGCGTTGAATGCAGGGTTTGCGCTCCGTTACCCGGCAGATGTCTTCAAGGTGCTGTGGTACTGGCAGGTCTATAGGGGCGGGCGAGACTACCCGTGGTGGAGCGCGACCTATAACATCGCCTTAGAGCCTTGCGCCACTCTCCCTGTGCTCCGGCGAGCCGCCGAGCGCGGCGAGGCGCTCAGACTTGCAGCAGGCGAGAGCCGCGAGATAGAACTAGAGGCTATCGCTTACGAAGGAGAAGCGAGAATTTAGAAGCCAGAAGCCAGAAGCCAGAAGTCAGAAGGTAAAAGGAAGCGATGATTGTTCAATGGCTCTGTAGAGAACTGCGATAAAGATTCTGGCTTCTGGCTTCTGGCTTCTGATTTCTGTCTTCACGGTTTCGCCTGTTTCACTCGCTCTATAGAGGTGCGGGCGAACTCATCGCGGCGGCCTGACGCTTCGTATGCGCGCTCGTAGGCTGTGAGCGCCTTGTCGTACTGCTTATCGCTCTCATAGACATACCCAAGCTCAAGGAGGGCAGCCGTGTTCTTCGTATCGAGCTTTGTCGCCTGTTCCAGCGCCTCGGCTGCGGGCTTCCACTGCGAAGAGCGCGAATAAGCAAGACCGAGGTTCAGCCACGCAGCGCTCGAATCCTGGTGCGCTCGCGCATACTTATCAAGCAGCGGCGCTGCTTTAGCGTACTGCTTGTCGAACAGGTACGCCTGGCCGAGAAGGCTCCAGGCGCTCTCATCGTCACGAACCGCTGCCAGCCGCTCGCCTGTCGAAATCGCCTGCTTTATCGCAACAGGGTTCTGCTTCAACTGGCCGAGATAAATATTGCCGAGCAGCAGGAGCGAGTCGGCGTCTTTCGGATTGATCGCGAGCCCCTGGTTGAGCGCCGCGATGGCCTGATCGATCCGACCCGTCTTCTGATACGAGTACCCAAGGAAGTAATGATTGTTCGAGTCGGTCTTCGTCTCCGACGCGGCTGCCGTGAGGACGGGTATCGCCTCGTTGAATCGCTCGGTGAATACGTAGGCGCGGCCCAGCGCGGCGCGGGCCGAGATGTCCGGTTTCTGCTGGAGCTTCTCTGAGAGCGTTATATGTCTTGCGAGGGCCGGAATGGCCTTGTCGTACTGCTTTAATTGATAGTGGGCCAGCCCTATATAAAGGTATCCGCCTGCCTGCCCCTTCTCGTCTTTTTGAGCGGCGGTCACATATTTTTGCAGAGCGTCTGCGGCGTCCTCATAGCCCTGCAACTGAAAGTGCCCGGCCCCGATGTAATACCACGCCTGGTAATAATCGGGGTTGGCGCGCAGCACTGCGTGGAACTCGCGTATGGCTTGCCTGTACTGTTTCTGATTGAACAAGGAGATCGCGCGGTCCCAATCCTGGGCCTGAGCAACCGAAGCAGCGCACCACAGCAGTGCCAGCGCCGCCGCCACAGAATACAACTTTTTCATCATAGGTCTTTACCCCATCGCCTGAGATCGGGCAGGCTTGAAAGCTTGTCCTTCTGCAAGCATTCTAGTCGCCTGCGCCCGTATCACACAAGGAACCCGCTACGGGTGGTAAGATGATCGAAGACGGCCCCGTGAGTTGCCTGCCGCGTTAATCGGCGGCTTGCCAACCGGTCGCGCCATAAAGCACAATACCCGAAGTGTTGTGGCTGAATGTTCGCAACCTGAGGTATTTAATCCTGGAAAGAATGAGGTCAGCAATGAAAGTATCATTATCACAATTGATGCGGACTGCCGGAGTGTGCGCGCTTGTCTTTATATGCGCAGCCGGTCAGGGTTTCGCGCAGGATCAGAAAAAAGATGAAAAGACTCAGAAAATCTCAGAGGGTGAAAATCAGGGAATCAAGAAGATCAGTGAGGCCGCCGATGCGGCGACCAAGCTCCAGGCGGCGAGCGAGTTCGTCAAGAAATATCCAAAGAGCGTCAAACGCATGGAGGTCGCCCAGCATGTCCTGGGTGAGATAGCAAAAGTGCAGGACCTCAACCAGCAGATCACGCTCACGGAAAGCTTTCTGACCTCGTTCGACCTTCCGGAAGAGGCCGCGCTCGTCCATCCCCTGCTGCTCGATGCCTATGTCAAGACCAACAGGCTCGACGACGCATACAGGATTGCCGCCGCAATCCTGGCCAGAAACCCGGATGATGTCGCCGTGCTCACCCCGATGGCGATTGTCGGGACCGAAGAGCTCAAGAAGAACAACCCCAAGTACCTTCAGCAGAGCACGGCCTACGCGGTGAAGGCTATCGAGTTGATAGAGGCCGACAAAAAGCCCGCGACGATGGATGCCGCAACATGGGAGACCTATAAGACGAGATGGCTGCCGTTGCTCTACCAGTCGCTAGGATTGTCCGCCTACCTTACAGGCAATAAGGCCGAGGCGAAGACCAGGCTTGAGAAAGCGGCTTCTCTCAACGCGCGCGACCCGGTAACTTTTATGCTGCTGGGCAGCCTGGTCAATGAGGAGTACCAGGCGCTCGCCGAAAAACACAAGGCCATGAACGCAGGCCCGGCCAAAGACGACACGCTCAAAGAAGCCCACGCGAAACTCGACCTCGTCATCGAGACGTTTGCCCACGCGGTCGCGCTCGCTTCGGGGAACCCTCAATATCAAAGATTGCACGATCAACTCCTTCAAGACCTCCAGGCTTATTACAAGTACCGCAAAGGCTCGACCGCCGGGCTTCAAGA
>DASTET010000756.1:0-7746 GCA_035709445.1 Blastocatellia bacterium
GGTATTATCGGATTACTCGCAAACTTTGCGAAGGTCCCGTCCGGGGCAGATTTAGAAGCCAGTCCGATCTGCCATCCACCCCCCGAGCCGTTTCCGGCATAGAGCATGTAATAGGTGGCGTCGGCGGGGTCAAAAAATACGAACGGGTCTTTTACATCTTTACTGTCCCAGGTTCCGGTTGCGCCTTTGTTGAGCGCGATCGTGGTACGGTCTTCCTGCACGATGAATTCGACGCCGCCGTTTGCGCTCTCGTACCCCCAGCCGTGTCGAATGACGTACACGTCTGTCAGCTTGGTTTTGCTGTTCGCCCAGATATCGAATCTCTGCCCGGCGTCCAGGCGGGCCCACTCGGCTCGCACCGTTCCGGAGTCGCTGTCGGTAAACAGGTCTCCGCACACAAGCCACAGGTCGTCGCTTGCTTCCATAGCAGCCCAGGAGACCCAGTTGGTCAAAGCGAAAAGGCGCAGACCCTGGTTAAAGGTAAAGCTCCCTGCCTGAGCGGAGCGACGGCCCCAGAGCATCGCCCGCCATCGGTTGTTCGGCCCATCGATCTCGATACCGACGAGGTAATAGTCATCAGTGCTGATCGGGCTATTGGCCAAAACAGAGTTCGCGGTCCAAACATTCGTACCGCCATTCCAATGCAGACGCGAGTGCGACGAATTCCAATAGTTGACAAAGAGCCCTCTGGTCGAGCCGGCCTGTCCGGCGCTTATCCGCGCCCGCATCTTCGGGTCCCAGTTCGCAAGCGTGTCCGCGTCAGGGGCCGAAGGGCTATTGACCAGCGTAATCCAGGGTTGCGGCTGCGTCCCGCTTTCATGAGACAGGCTGAAGACCCATAGCTGCGATTTCGATTTATCGAGCCTGGTGTTGTAATAAAATGCGCTCGCGTCGGCGCTCTGCGGCGACGTGCAATCTATGTTGCCATCGGTTATTCCCACTGTTCCCGCACCTGACGTAAGGGCAACCCATCGCGGGTCTATCGAGCTGCCAGAAAAATGGTCGAAGAATCCATTTGTCTGCTGCATCGCAGGAAGGCTCGACGCTTCAGTCCCTGCGACGCCCGGCCTTACCTGCGACCAGGTAAGAGCCATCAAACCGATTGTGAGGAGGAGCGCGCTTCTCGCGCTAAGGATTTTCATAATCTCTTCTGCTCAAGGTCCACTTCTCGGTCGAGACAGAGAATTGGAACCACAGAGGACGCCGCAGGAACGCAGAGGATTGTTTATTCCTCAGCGTTCCTCTGCGGTTATTCCGTTTCTGATCGCTAAGAGTTCTCTTTTCAAAGCGAGAACTGAATAACCCTCCATTTAGAACCCTCTGGTATAGACGAGGGGCGTTGTTAGCTCGGCCGTGGCGCTCTGATTTACGGATGCCCCCGGCGCGGCTGCCGCGACCGGACGCTGTTCGGCATCCATGAAAGCGCGGAACCACAGCTCAAGACTGAGCAGCCCCCACAACTGTCTTCCGAACTTCTGCTCCTTAAGAAACAGGCTTTCAACGCTCTCCACGCGATAGAGGCCGCGTTGACGGGCGCGATCGCTCAGGAGGATGTCGCCCAGAAAATCCCGCAACGGACCGCGGAACCAGTCCGCCAGCGGAACAGGGAACCCCATCTTGTCGCGCCGGTTGAAGACGGCCTCCGGCAGAAGGTTCTGCACCGCCTCGCGAAACACCCGCTTGGTGTCGCCGCCCTTGAAGCGAATCGTCGGAGGCATGCGTGTCACCAGATCGGCGATGCGGTGATCCAGCAGCGGGACGCGCGATTCCAGCGAGACGCTCATGCTCGTACGATCCTCGACCTGCAAGAGCGCGGGCAGCAGCGTCTTGAGGTCGAAGTTCGTCATCTTGTTAAAGTAACTTTTGGTCGCCGGATTATTGAACACCTGCTGGAAGGCGGCGAACGTGCGCGACCCGCTCTCGGCGTCCCACAATTCAGGAGTGATGATATTTTCAGCATCCTCCAGACGGCTGATCAGGCGGAAGTAGCGCCGGTCCATCGCTTCAAAAAGCCCTTCGCGCCAGAAGCTTTGCATCATCGGCCCGTATTGCTGAAGCAGCGGAAGGTTGGGAATGATGCTCTCCCAGGTGACGACATATTTGCCGTCTTCCTGTGTGCCGTAGATGGCCCCCTTCAGACACTGTTCAAGGTATGCTACGAGGTAACGCGCATAGCCGCCGAATACTTCGTCGCCCCCCTGCCCGCCAAGCACAACCTTGACGTTGTCGCGCGCAAGCTTCGAGACGAAGTACTGCGGGAAGATGCCCGGACCTGCGGCAGGCTCATCCATCATATAGATCAGCCCGGGCATCACGTCGGCGAAATCCTCCGCCGAGGGCCACGTTTCATGGTGCATGGATTTAACGTGCTCCGCGACTATGCTCGCGTAGCTCGTCTCATCATACTGCGGCCCTTCGCGGAAGGCCCCGGTGAAGGTGTGAAACTGGCTGCCATACATCGGCGCCGCCAGGCATACAACCGTAGAACTATCTATGCCGCCGGAAAGGTGCGCGCCGACGGGCACGTCGCTGCGGAGCTGAAGCCTCACCGCATCCTGCAATAAGAACTGCAACTCATCGACGTAGTATTCCTCCGTGTGATGCGTGTCGAGGTTGTAGTTGAAGTCCCAGTAGCGGACCACGCTCGGCTCACTGTCGCGGAAAGGCCGGAAGGAGAGATAGTGGCCCGGCTCAAGACGCCAGATGTTCTTGAAGAGGGTCCGCTCGCCGAGACAGAACTGTAAGGTCAGGTACTCTTCAAGCCCCTGGCGGTCCGGCTCCGGCTCGACCACTCCGGCGGCTATCAACGCCTTCGGCTCGCTCGCAAAGCTGAAATGCTCGCCCTTCAGGTGCCAGTAAAACGGCTTGATACCGAGGCGATCACGCGCGGCGAAGAGCCGCTGCTGCCGAGCGTCCCACAGCGCGAAGCTGAACATCCCATTGAGCCGCTCCAGGCACCGCTCACCCATCTCTTCGTAAAGGTGCAGGATCACTTCCGTGTCGCTCTGGGTGCGGAAGCTGTGATGACGCGCCAGGTCGCGACGCAGCTCGACGTAGTTGTAGATCTCGCCGTTGAAGACTATCCACAAGGATTCGTCCTCGTTCGTCATCGGCTGGCGCCCGCCCTCCAGGTCTATGATGGCAAGTCGCCTGTGGCCGAGCCCGATCGGGCCATGAAAGTAAAAGCCTTCACCGTCCGGACCGCGATGGCTGAGCGCCCCCGTCATAGCCAGCACCGCGTTGCGGTCTGCGATAGCCTGCGGGTCGCGGTGAATGATCCCTGCTATTCCGCACATCAGGAAATCCTCCTCGCCGCAGGTTCGAGCAGATGGCCCTCGGCGTCATAGAGGTTCTTCTTCCGTTCTTGAATCCTGCGCTTCCATTCCTGGCCTATTTCGCCCCAGAAGAATGAGTACTTGGCAATCAGCATCAGGTAACCGAGCGTGGTTATACTCGTCACGACTTTGCTGGTGCTCATCTTCTGGTCGTAACGAAGGACAAAGGGGACCTCCGCGACGCGCGCGCCCATCAGCTTGCACTTGATAATCTTTTCGACCGTGCCCGTGAATCCCATCCCTTTCAGGTCGATGAACCGGTTGCCGAAGATATCTATGGCGTCCTGAAGCAGCGAGGCGCGATAGGCGCGAAATCCGCAGGTATATTCCTTGACGCCGGAGATGGGGAAGATGCTCTTGAGCAGCAGATTGGCGATCCGGCTGATCGTCCGGCGATACCAGTCGACGCCGATCTGGCCGCCGCCGGGCGCGTAGCGCGAAGCGATGGCCACTTCGTAGCCTTCCTTCAGCTTGCTCACCATCGCCGGGATATACTTGGGATCGTGCGTGTCGTCGCAATCCATACGCACGACCACGTCATTGGGCGAGGCGACTTCGGCAATGTATTCGAACCCGTCGCGCGCAGTCTCGCCTAATCCGCGATTGTACTTGTGGGTGATGACGTCGATTACGTAGCGTTCCGAAAGCTCCTTCAAGATACGGGCCGTCCCGTCGCGGCTGCCGTCGTTGACGACCACGACCCGGTAAGGAGAACGCATCTCACGCATTACGCTCTCAATCTTTTTCATCATGGGTTCGAGCGCCAGCTCTTCGTTGTAAGCGGGTAGTAGAATGTAAATCATACTTTTGTGCGCGCCTCCTTCCGCACGGACTCTTCGTTTACGTGAATCAGGCCAACCGGAAGCTCCTGTTCCGATACTGCACGGAATTGCAGGACGAATTCGATAATCGACGAGCGGTTATGGTTTAGCTCATCAGCCATTCCATCGACAGGCGGTTGCAGAACGTCTGTCAGCTCCGTCGAATGAAAATACTTCGCCGAACCCATATGGATCGAAGTAAACGAACGCGGCAGAAAAACCTTCTCCACCTTCCCCGTACCCGCCGCTTCGAGGCGGTCGCGAAAACGGATTTCACCCCGCCCGAATCTTATCGAGCGTTCGAGGCGAAACGGACCGGGCCGCTTCGCGGTGATCAATCGCGCGATGACCTGACGCCGCAGCCATCTCCCAAGCGAAGGATTGCGGAAGAGCGTCAGGTTCAGCAGGCGCAGCACGATGAGCTTCGCCGGGGTAAGCATCTCCTGCCTGACCTCGGCCAGCGTCGTCGCGCAGCAGACCTCGCCCTCGCGCGACTCGTCCTCGCGCCGGCCGAGACCCGCTAGCTGAGAAGCCCAGCGGCGTCCACCGGCAAGCACCAGATACCCGGCATCTTCATAAGCGATCTCACCGGTCTCTTTATTGAATATGCGGCAGACGCCGCCCTTCGATGCGTTGACCACGCCGTAGTAATCTCGCGCGCCCGCCACGACGATGTCGCTGTCAGGGAAATGGCGTATGCCGTCGAGCTCTTCGCACGGGAGGCGGGGCGACTCTTCGTCGCGCTCTGCTTCAGACGCCAGCGAAGCTTCCAGATATGTGTATAAAAGAGATGGCAGGTTCTCCGCATCGGAGACTGCAGGCGTCAAAACATTGTGGAGGGCGAGACGCTCGCGCATAAACCGCGCAACCGTCGCCGCCATCGGTATCTCGCCAGCGAGGATTTCAAAGCCTCCCGGAAAATAGAGCGACGTGTGACGGCTGCCGTAGACACCGCCCACGCTGCCGTCGGGGTGTACGCAGTGCGCATAAAAATCGATGCTTCGCCTGAGCGAGTCGAGCAGAGCGGGCGAGCCGGTACGTTTCCAGCAGGTCGCAAGATAAAAGAGGCCGAGCGATTCGTAGCCGGGGTCCGGGCCTTCATATTCACGATACCACCCGTCCGGCGACTGCTGGTGGAGTATCTGCTCGATGATATGGTCTGCCTGTTGTCTGTACCTGCTCTCTTCGAGCAGCTCGGATGCGTTCAAAAACGCCACCGCAAACAGCGCCTGGTGGTTGCTGATAAAGGCATAGTCTTCGCTGCTGCGAAGAGCGAACAGGCAGGCCCGCCTGACTGCTTCTTTGGCATCGCGGCGAAGCGCGGCGTGCAATTCTTCGCCCAGAAGCCGAAGTGCTTCCGTGAGCGTATAAATCATCGCCAGCGTCACGCCGTGATCCTGCGTGTAAGGCCCGACCGAATCAAACGCGCCGTTTTTATGCTGTCGCCTGATTATGCTTTCAACGACGGCCTCTACCCACTTGAGAACATTCGGATTCCGATAGTAAGGATTCTCCGCGAACGGGAAACGCCACAACAAAGCTAAAGGATAGATGCCGGTTTGCAGCATCGTGATCGGAAAATCGCGAAACTTCCAGGCCCAGTGATCGCGGTCAAAGCTGCCGTAACTCTTTGAGTGAGTCTCCCGGTCTAGCTGACTCATCAGCCGTGGGACTTGTAGCAGCGCCTCAGACGCATAAACGGAGTTGCTGTGCTTATTCATACGTCGTCACGCCGACTTAGTCCGAGACCGGTTTTGCATTCGCCTCAGCAGCCTGGAGATTCCAGACCATCACATGTTGCAAAGCGTCGGATTCCACGATACGAAAGCCTGTGCGCTCATACATCTGTATGGCGCCAGTATTCTCTCTTTCAACGTTCAGCCAGATGCGATGAAACCGCCCCCGGCATGCGGCCCTTGCCTGTTCGATGAGGGCAGAACCGATCCCCTTCCCGGTGAACTGCTTCTCAACCGCGACGACATAGACATGCGGGCTATCGGAGAGCCTGCGCGCAACATCTGAGCTGCCTTCGGAAAAGAGACCGCGTAGCACCCTGCCCAGCATGGAGAGCGAAAAACCGTAACGGCCCGTAAGCGCGTGCGCTGCCACTTGAAGTATGAATCGCTCGCGAAAAAGCGCCGCAAGCAGGCTCTGGCGAGGCAACGTCAATATGAGATACCCGACGAGCCGGTCGTGATGAAGCGCGGCAAAAAATGTCCTGCCGTGCGCCAATCGCATCAGCCCCATCAGATCGAGATAAAACTGCGCTGCATGCCGCTCATTATGAAACAATCGGTCTACGCGCGCGGGGAAACTCTCAAGGTAAATCCGGACCGCATCCGCAAGGTCCTTCCTCTCGACGGTCCTGTATTCGATAGCTTCGCTAACATCAAGAAGCGCATCCTGCGCGAAACTTGTTTTTCGCATCGCGGGTATCAGCTAAGCTGTCGCGTCACCCAGCTTCCCAGTCCCTTGCACATCGGCACCGGCAGCTTTGCCCATGCCTTGCGGGCCAGCGAATAGGCGGGCGCGCTGCTGTCAAAGCTCGGCGGGCTGCCCGAGCCATTCAGAAAATAGTAGTAGAACATAGGGTGCTGAATGCCGCCCCACTTCCTCTTGAATTGAAGCAGCCCGGTCTGGCGCGGCGAGTCCGCCCCAAAATCGTAGGAGCGAAACCCCTGGCAGGCCGCCCATTCGATGCTATGCCAGATCATCAGTTCGTTCAGGTAGTGTTTCCGCCATCGGTTCTGCGGGGCCGCATAAGCAGGGATGAAGGTATCTTTTGATAACAGGCTTATCAACCCGTTGACCGGCTCAGCGTCCTTCCACACAAGAAAGAGATTGGCCTTGCCCTGCGAGATCAAATGACGCCAGATAGACAGGAACAACTCCTTAGGGAAAGGCGGAATCCCCATCGCGCGCCGCGTGCGAACAAACAGCTCGTAAAATGTCTCGACGCCTTTCTCGGTGTCGTCCATCTCGACCCGCAATCCAAGCTTGCGCGATTTCTTAATGGCCCACCGGACAGCATCCTTGTCCAGGTTCTTCCAGAGCCGCTCTGCGCCTATGGTCAGGTCTATGCGAGTAGTAATCCAGTGACGCTCGCAATGAAGCCGCTGCTCGGACAAAGCCTCAGGGTCTATCTCTTCAAGCGAGCGAAGCTCGGCATATTTGCAGCCCAGCTCCTTCGTCATCCGGCTCGCCTGCGCGATCAAAAGCGAAGCAACTCTGCTGTCATCGGCAAGCACCCCTCCCCGGTCGCGCATCGGAAGCGAGACCAGGCGGCGACCGAAGATGCCTTTAACCAGAAAGAGCGGCAGGATGCCCTTGATCTGGCCGGACGGGTCGAGCGCGCGCAGGTAATAAGCCTTATGGCCGAGGCCCTCTTCTGTGACGGACTTCCATGCGAGCGTGTGGTAGATGCTCCCGCGAGGATGCGTCTCTACATAAGACTCCCATCTCTCATGCTCTCCCGCCTGTAAAAGACCGGCCTCGACAGGCCCGTCCGTCTGACAATCAGGTGTTGCAACCGGTTCGATACGAACCGAGCTTTCCGTCTCCGCCAGGTCGCGGGAATGCGATGCGAGCAG
>DASTET010000757.1:0-4455 GCA_035709445.1 Blastocatellia bacterium
TGAAAAGAGGATCATCGCCAGAATGTGCGCGGGCAGCCGCCGCGTCCAGTTGTGGCGCTGCAATCGGAAGCGACGGGCGAATATCAATAAGAGAGGGAAGAGCACGGCTGCCGAGTAGGCGCCGGTCATCTCTTCTATGAATCGTGGTAGGAATGTGCCTGTCTCTTCTCTCGAAAGGTCGTCGAGGTATTTGTAGCTGAAGCGCAGCAGCCCTGCCGCCGTAAAGTAAACCGCGACAAGGGTCAGAAATAGCGACCGCTGCATTGTTTTGCGACCAGGTTCCATATCCGGGAAGCATCGCCCCCTTCTGTTGAATATCAGATTGCGGTGCGGGCCGCAATCCCCGGCAGTTTGACTTCGCAGACCGCTGCGGCTAAATTCTTCGCCTGAATCCGAATGGACAGGATTCACAGGATAAACAGGCGGGAAACAGAGATTCTGTTGATCCTGTCGATTCCTTTTATAAAGATAGGGGAGTGCGGATGTCGATCAAGTCTGATGCATGGATCAAGCGCATGTGCCGCGAGCAAGGGCTCATCGATCCTTTTGAAGACAGGCTCATACGCAGGGTGGATGACCGGCGTATCATAAGCGCGGGCCTGTCGAGTTACGGTTACGATTGCCGGCTTGCGAGGGACGAATTCAAGGTCTTTTCGCCCGTGACCGGGACCGAGATCGATCCTAAGAACTTCGACCCCAACAGCCTTCTCGACGTGCCCCTGCGCAGAGCAAACGACGGCTCGGATTACTGGCTCCTCCCCCCGCACTCCTACGCCCTCGGCGTCACCATTGAACACTTCAGCTTACCGCGTAATGTGACAGGAATTGCTTTAGGGAAAAGTACGTATGCGCGTTGCGGACTTATGGCGAATACAACGCCTCTTGAAGCGGACTGGTCGGGTCGGCTCGTTGTAGAGCTTTATAACGCGGCGAACCTTCCTGTGCGGCTTTATGCGGAAGAGGGTTTCATACAGATACTCTTTTTCGAGTCGGACGAAGATTGCGAGACGAGCTACAGCGACTGGGGCGGGAAGTACCAGGACCAGAAGGGGCTCACCCTCGCCAAGGTGTAGATGGAAGCCCCTCCCTCGATCCGATACATGTTTTTGCATCTTTTCACAACCTCATAAAGATTCTTCTGACTCCAGAACATAATATGGCTGCGCCCGGCGCGCGCTTAATCGAGAAATACTTTCCGCAAGAAGGGGATCATTATGAGTAACATTCTGACCGCTTTCCTGGCTTTGTTTCTCTGCTCAGGCAGTGCGCTTGCCCAGCAGAGGATAAACTTAGAGCAAGAAAGAGCTGCCCTTTTACAGATTCACCAGACCGATAGGCAAGCTCATTTTCAAAGCGACGCTGACCTCTTGCTGCGCAACTCGGCCGATGAATTCATCTCGGTAAGCAACGGCAAGATCAACAGGGAGTCGCGCGACAAGGTGAGGGAGTTCTTCAAAGACTATTTCAATAACGCGAAGTATTATGAATGGGATGATCTGGAGCCGCCGATAATCAAGGTATCAGCAGATGCGAGTATGGCATGGATGATAGTGCGGACAAAGGTTAGGCGAGCGCAGAGGGGGCCGGGCGGACAGGAGAGGGAGATTTCGTTCGTATACGCCGGAATAATGACGTACGAGAAGCAGAATGGGAAATGGGCGCGGGTGGCGAATGTATCCACGTTTGAGTGAAGAAGAGAAAACAGAAGTGTTTCGGAGCACTTCAACGTCGGGGATGTTAAATGATGGAAGGCTTATTCAATGATCTGCGACACGGCGCGCGGGCGCTTCTGAAGAGAAAGGCCTTTGCGGCGACGGCTGTCTTGACGCTGGCACTTGCGACGGGAGCGAACACAGCCCTCTTCAGTGTGGCAAACACTCTTCTTCTCAGAGAGCTTCCGGTCCGGGATATCGACCGGCTGGTCTTCGCCTTTGCCTTGCGCGAGGGGTTCGACCCGTTCAACACCTCGCTTCTGGAATACTCGGCCTATAGCCGGCGGAGCCATTCTTTCGACGACATTGGGCTTGCCACTTACCGCCAGTTCAACCTGCTTGGCAGAGGCGAGCCGGAGCGTGTAGAAGGCGCGGCGATCTTCGCAAGCTATCTGACAACGCTCGGAGTCGCGCCGCACCTGGGCCGCGCATTCGCCCCGGAAGAGGACCGGCCCGGCGGCCCCGGCGTCGCGCTCATCGGGTACGGATTATGGCAGCGCAAGTTCGGGGCGGACCCCGGCGTGCTCGGCCAGCCGCTCCGGCTTGGCAACAGCAGCTATACGATAATCGGCGTCCTCCCGCAGGGGTTCGATATGCCTATGAGGGCGGAGATATGGGTCCCGCTCGCCATCGACGTCGATAGCCTGCCGATGGCGCAGCGCACCGGGCGCGCCTCATTTATCACTGCGCGGCTCAAGGCAGGGGTCTCCGTCGAGCAGGCCGACGCGGAGCTTAAAGCCCTCGCCGGGCAGTTAGCCGACGAGTACCCGGATTCCAATCGCGGGTGGGGCGTAAGACTCATACCGCTTCGCCAGCAGGCGCTCGGAGACCTCGAAGGCAGGCTGCGGTCAACGATCTTTGCCCTGCTCGGGGCCGTCGCTTTTCTGTTGCTGATAGGGTGCGCGAACGTGGCAAGCCTGCTTCTCGCGCACGGCGTAGCGCGTGAGAAGGAGATCGCGCTTCGGCTCGCGCTGGGCGCGGGCCGGTGGCGGGTGGCGCGACAATTACTGGCCGAGAGCCTTCTGCTTGCGATTGCGGGCGGAACGGCGGGCCTGCTCTTTGCCTTCTGGGTAATTCCGCTTCTGGTCCGCTTCAGCCCCGTACGGGCCGTCGCCTTCAGGTCTCTGCTCGGCGATGTTAGGATAGACGCGAGCGTGCTGCTTTTTGCCCTGGCTGTTTCAATCCTTACCGGGCTGATATTCGGGCTTGTTCCCGCGCTGAAGCTCTCGCAAAGAGTAGATCTGTTTCCGGCCCTGAAAGAGGGCGGCAGGCGAGCGGGTCAAGGCCCGACCGGCAGGCGATTGCTCAAGGCCCTCGTGATATCGGAGATAGCAATTGCTTCGATGCTGCTGGCGGGCGCGGGACTTATGATGAAGAGCTTTGTGCAGCTTCAAAAGATCGACCTCGGTTTCCGGTCATCGGGCCTGCTGACGGCAGAGATGTCTCTCTCCGGGGCGCGTTATCCCGACTATAGCCGGCGCATCGCTTTCGTCGAGCAGGCGCTTGAGCGAATAAGGAGCCTCCCCGGCGTGATCGCCGCCGGGACTTCGACCAACGTCCCGTTGACTCCCAACACGTTCGATTCGCTTTACACGGTTGAGGGTAAGCCGCTCGCTAATCTCTCCGAAGTCCCTATAACGGCCCATCGCGTCGTCAGCCCCGGATACCTGGAGACGATGGGAGTGACGCTGGTTAAGGGCCGTCTTATCAGCGAGCAGGACCGGGCCGGCTCTCTGCCTGTCGTCGTCGTCAGCGAAGAGTTCGCCCGCCGAGCGTGGCCAGGCGAAGAGGCCCTGGGCAGGCGTGTGAGGCCGGGACACCCGCCCGCGCCCAATCGCTCGTGGCTGACGGTCGTCGGAGTTGTGAAGGATGTGAAGGAAGACATCGCCAACTTCAGAAACGACCGGCCCGTCTGGTACTTGCCTTACTACCAGTTCGAAAACAGCTTTGCGATAAACCTCTTCGTGAGGACCGACAGAGATCCTGAAAGCCTCGGCCAGGCGGTCCGCGGACTTATACGCGAGATAGATGAAGACCTCCCTGTTGCGGCCATCACGAGCATGGACGGGCATCTTTCGGGCGTGCTCGGGACCGAGCGGTTCGGCGCGTTGCTGATGGGGCTCTTCGCATTTCTAGGGCTCGCGCTCGCCGCCACAGGATTATTCGGCGTGATGACATACTGGGTGGGCCAGCGCACCTCCGAGATAGGGGTCCGCATGGCGCTGGGCGCGCGACCGCGCGACATTTTCAGGATGGTAGTCGGGCAGGGTTTGTTGATGACGGTCGCAGGTCTCGGCGCGGGCCTTCTCCTTGCTCTTGTGCTTGCTCGCTCGCTTTCGAGCCTGCTTTACGAGGTAAGCTCGGCCGACCCTGCGACCTTTGCCGCCATGTCGCTGGTGCTTGCCGTCTCTGCGCTCGCCGCCTGTTATATGCCTGCGCGACGGGCCTCGAAGGTCGATCCCTTAGAAGCGATTCGCTATGAATAAGAAAAACATCATCAGAGGCTGTTCGGCCCTTCTTATCATCTCGGTATTCATCGTGACCGGGCTGCCCGACCTGCTTCCGGCGGCGGCCTTTCAAGAAAAGCGCGATTTCGGCGAGCTGGAAAAGGTAATTCTCGATGAGCTTAAAGAGAACGGGACGCCGGGAGCCTCCTTCGCCATTGTTTCGGGCGACCGGGTGATCTATGCGAAAGGGTTCGGTGTGGCGAACGTCGAGACTTCAGCCCCGGTCACTCCCGATA
>DASTET010000758.1:0-15286 GCA_035709445.1 Blastocatellia bacterium
TTTCCGGAAGATCGGTCAGCTCCGCCCGGTCGCCAGTCTCGGTCGTACCGGCCCATTTTCTTATCTCGTCAAAGTAATCGACCTCTTCGAGACCTTCGAGCACGGGCATCTCTTCGGCCTTCTTGAGCTTGTAGAGGCAGAGATAATTTGCGCGTCCCTTCATGCAGGTTGCGAGAAACTTGCGTGGGATCACCTTTTGAAGAAAGGGGATGTCTTTTTTGTATAGCTGTTCCTGAAGGTTCTTTGTGGCCGTGGAGACGATCACGCGGCGGCCCGCTGCAAGCGCCGGTATGAGATAAGCCAGCGTCTTGCCCGTCCCCGTTCCCGCTTCGATCAGGGCGATGCCGCCCCTCGCGAAGGCATCGTTGACCGCCTCGGCCATCTCCACCTGGCCGGGCCTGTACTCATAATTTGGATGATGCCGGGCTATGAGTCCGCCGGGGCCGAATACCTCTTCCATCTACACTCTCTGGGCTTTCTTACCTATGAGCCTGTCCTCGTATACGGGGAACCGCTCGCACATCTGTTTGACGCGAGAGCGGACCTCCGCCTGCACCGTTTCGCTTTCAGGATCTGCGAGCACCTCGGAGATCAGGCCCGCTATCTGCCGCATCTCTTCTTCCTTCATGCCGCGAGTCGTGAGCGCCGGAGTGCCGATGCGTATCCCCGAAGCTTTCATCGGCGGCTGTGTGTCGAACGGGATAGCGTTCTTATTAACGGTGATAGCTGCGCGTTCGAGCGCCTTTTCAGCCTGAGCGCCGGTTATGCCTCGGACAAAGACGTTGACGAGCATCAGGTGATTGTCCGTCCCTCCCGACACTATGCGGAATCCTGCGTCTTGAAGCTCTGCGGCGAGCACGCGTGCGTTTCTGATGACCTGCTCCTGATACTGCTTGAAACCGGGTTCCAGAGCCTCTTTGAAACAGACAGCCTTGGCCGCGATTATGTGCATCAGCGGGCCGCCCTGGACCGTAGGGAAGACGGCGCGGTCGACCTCCTTTGCGAACTGCTCGCGGCACATCACCATTCCCGCGCGCGGGCCGCGCAGAGTCTTGTGGGTAGTCGTCGTGACAAAGTCCATGTGAGGCACGGGGCTAGGATGCAGACTTGCGGCTATCAGTCCCGCGATGTGCGCTATATCGGCCATGGAATATGCGCCGACATCGCGCGCGATTCGACCTATTCTCTCGAAATCTATTATGCGAGAGTAGGCTGACGCGCCGCAGAGGATGAGCTGCGGTTTATGCTCGTGTGCGAGCCGCTCAAGCTCATCATAGTCGATCTCTTCGGTCTCGGAGGTGACCCCGTAGGGGACGATTGTGTAGCTGCGGCCCGAAAAGTTGAGAGGATGTCCGTGCGTCAGGTGGCCGCCGTGGGCCAGGTTCATGCCGAGGATAGTCTCGCCGTATTTGAGCGCAGCCAGATAGACTGCCATGTTCGCCTGCGACCCGGAATGGGGTTGAACGTTGACGTGCTCGCAGCCGAAGATCTCTCTGGCCCTCTTGCGGGCGAGCTCCTCGGCAACGTCGACAAACTCACAACCGCCATAATACCGCTTGCCCGGATAGCCCTCGGCGTACTTGTTCGTGAGCACCGACCCCATGGCTTCAAGGACGGCTTCGGAGACGAAGTTTTCGGACGCGATCATCTCGAGATTATAGGCGAGCCGCCGTTCTTCATCGGCGATCATAGCTGCTATCTCAGGGTCGACCTCTGCGAGCGGCCTGTTCATGGATTCGGTCATGTCGGGAGTCCCTCACAATCTATTTATGTTTGCAGTAACCAGGTTCGATACTACCAAAAGCGAAAACCCGTGGCCAGTTATTGAAAGTAAGCGGCGAGATTCTCGCGCGAGATTACAACCTGTCCGCTGAATTTCGGGAGAGTGTCGGGGAAGCGGGCTTCGCGGCCGTTTATTGTGAGCTTCAAGGCGAGCCTGTTGCCGTAGACAAGCCTTATCTGGTCCTGCGCGGGAGGAAGCTCCATTGCCTCACCCTGCTTCAATATGATTGCGACGGGCTTGGCTTCGTCGACCTGATGGCGCACATAGCTATCGCCTTCGACGGCTTCGAGCTTCACACGCAACGTGTCGGCTGCCGGGGCTTCCGGCTCAGGTTGCTGTGTGGCGGCGGCCTGTGGTTTCGAATCGTCTGCCTGAGGCGCTGGGGAAGGAGGTGATTGTTGCGCGGGCTCGGAGGCGGCAGACTCCGGGGGGCCGGAGCTTGAGCCCTGCTCAAGCTTCTTTACCACAGCGAGGATTATTAGCCCGAGAAAAAGGGCGATCCCGATGCCGATGATAACTGTTGCCCAGTTAGTGCGCGCAGCCCCCTGCCGGTAAGTGATCGGCTCGACGCGGCGCAGGGGCGGTTCGACCGGCTGTGGCGAGCGTTTAGCGGTGGAGGGCTGACTGCCGGAGTCGGGGCTTTGCCCGGTCACTTGCTGGTGATAGAGCGCCATGGCCTCGTCTTCGCCCATGCCGACATGGTCGGCGAACGACCTTATGAAGTTGCGGGTATAGATTCCGCCGGGGAGTATAGAGAAATTGTCTGTCTCTATGGCCTTGAGAAAACGCGTGCCGATACGGGTCGCTTCCGATATGTCGTTGAGCGTTATGCCGCGCTCTTCGCGCCTTCGTTTCAGTTCTTCGCCTAAAGTCGGCATACTAGCCGATAGCCCTCTCGTGATCGCATATATGCTTTGAATGAAGAAATGTGCTCGCGTTTCATCTTAAGTAATGACACCGTAAGTGTCAAGCAATGCGCCTCGAAGCTTACGGGAGAGATGCATCTGCTTGACTGCCTGTGGCTGTTTTGTTAGTTTGACTCTCTCCGAGAGCAAGTGATTCTCACCTGAATGCTCAGTTAATTTGCAGGAAAAGAACGGAGGAGATTCTTATATGAGTATGGAAGCGCTCGGCATGATCGAGACGAAGGGATTTGTGGGTGCAGTAGAGGCCGCAGACGCGATGGTGAAGGCAGCAAATGTGGTGCTTGTGGGACGAGAATATATCGGCGCGGGCTATGTGACCGTGTTCGTCCGAGGCGACGTAGGAGCGGTGAAGGCAGCGACCGATGCCGGGGCGGCGGCGGCACGGCGCGTAGGCGAGCTTATAAGCGTGCATGTCATCCCCCGTCCACACATTGAGCTTGAACGGGTGCTTGAAGCCAGCGGCCTCATAAACAACTATCAGTTATCAGGCGGCGAGTCGCGCGGCCAGCTTACGGCAGGGACACAGGAAGACGGCAAACGCTCGCTACAGACTCAGAACAAAGACAAGGCGAAATGAGTCTGGCGAGTATAGCGCGTCGTGAGTCTAGCGAGACCCGCTCTTGACTCTGCTGATTACTATGCAATATCTGATTGAAGCGATGTCTCACATCAAAGCGACTCGCTATACTCGCTAGACTCGCTAGACTGTTCCTGACTCCTGAGGCGTTATGGGTAGCGAAAAAGATGTTCAATCCGTAGAGCAGGCGCGCGAGCTTGTAGAGCGAGCCGCCGAGGCGCAAAAACTCCTCGCCACTTTTTCGCAGGAGAAGATCGACGAGATAGTCCGAGTGATGGCGAGGGCGGCCCTTGACGAAAGCCTTCGCCTGGGCGAGATGGCGCATCTGGAAACCGGCTACGGTGTGCCCGCCGATAAGGCGACTAAGAATCGGTTCTCAGCCGAGATCGTCTACAACTTTATCCGGCCTATGCGCACAGTAGGTGTGATCCGGCAGACCGAGAGCGTCGTCGAGGTAGCCTCGCCGCGAGGCGTGGTCGCGGCCATCATCCCTTCAACTAACCCGACCTCGACTGCGATCTTCAAGATTCTGATCGCAATCAAAGCTCGCGATTCGGTCGTCCTCAGCCCGCACCCTTCGGCGACCAACTGTATCAATGAGACCGCCGCGCTTATGCGAGCCGCAGGAGAGGCCGCAGGACTCCCTCCGGGCGCTGTCTCTTGCATGACGGTTGCCACCATTGAAGGCACGCAGGAGTTGATGAAGCACCGCCGGACAGCCTTGATCCTGGCGACAGGCGGCATAGGGCTCGTCCGCGCCGCCTATTCTTCGGGTAAGCCCGCTTTCGGCGTGGGACCGGGCAATGTGCCTGCAATGATCGAGCGGTCGGCCAATGTCACGAAAGCGGTCCGAGACATACTGACTGGCAAGTGCTTCGACAACGGGACGATCTGCTCTTCGGAACAGGCCGTCGTCGTGGAAAGGCCGATCGATGCTCAGGTGAGGGAGCGTTTTATCGCCGAAGGCGCATATTTTCTGGATAAGGACCAGCAGGAGGCGATCACCCGTGTTGTCGCCACCGCGACCAATACTCTAAATCCCAGGATCGTGGGCAAGAGCGCGAAGGTGATAGCCGAAATGGCAGGCATATCGATCCCGGAAGCGACCCGCGCGATGATATGCGAGCTTTCGGGTGTCGGCCGTGATTTCCCGCTGTCTATGGAAAAGCTCTCGCCTATACTCGCCTACTATGTCGTCGAGAGCCTCGAAGAGGGCTGCGAGAGGTGCGCGCAGGTGCTCAGATACGGCGGGATGGGTCACACCGCGTCTATACACACCGCGAGCCGCGATGCCGCGCGCGATTATGGGATACTGATGCCAGCCTCGCGCGTTGTGGTTAACAGCCCTTCTACACACGGGGCGATTGGATTTACGACCGATCTTGAGCCATCGATGACGCTTGGCTGCGGATCGTGGGGAGGCAACGTCACATCGGACAACATATCGCCTCGCCATCTGCTCGACGTCAAGCGCATCGCCTTCGAAACCAGACCGATAAATCAGGTACAGGAGCCGGAACGCGCCGCTGCTACAGCGCGTGGCGCTGGCATTGATCGAGCTGCGATAGCTCAGCTCGTCGATAAGTTCCTCGCCGAGCGAAACCTGAGGATTCGGCAGGAGCCGGCCCCGCTACCTCCACCTCCGCCTGCGCCCGTTCCTCCTGCGGTAACGCAGGGTCAAGCAGAGATCGGGCCGCAACCGCCCCCTCCGCCCCCGGCGATAACGAACGGCAATGTGTATGACTTCGTCTGCGAGGATGATGTCAAGCGCGCAATAGCGGCCCGCGAGAAGATTTATATCAACAGCAAGACAATCATCACGCCCGCCGCCCGCGAGCTTGGAGAGGATCGCGAGGTCTTCGCCAGAGTTTGAGAGTTAGGACTCTTTGGCCCCTTCCTGGCTTCATTACTGTCAAAACAGTAAGAAGAGGTAGTAAATGATCGTCACGCTCGTGCTCAACAGAGATTCGCTCACATTCGCAAGGGTCAGCGACCCGGATGAGATCAGCACACTTTGCGCGATTGATGCCAATATCGTCTGGGTCGATGTAGCTGACCCGACGGGCGAAGATTTCGATGAGCTGGCTAAGGAGTTCGGTTTTCATCACCTATCGATAGAAGATTGCAGGAACGAGCACCAGCGACCGAAAGTTGAGGAGTACCCGGGTTATTACTTTATTGTCCTCTACGAGGCCGAGCTCGTATTGGGCAAAGAGCTTGAGCTTCGCGAGCTTAATATTTTCCTGGGTAAGAATTATCTTGTTACGGTCCACAGCCAGCCGATTCGCGCCATCTCTACGGCCGAGAGGTTATGGCGAGAGTGGACAGACCTGGCCGACCGAGGGACAGGGCTGCTCGCCTATCTGCTCATAGATTCTATAGTCGACGAATATATGCCTCTGCTCGACACGCTCTCTGACCGCATGGATGATCTCGAAGACCAGATTTTCGTCGATTTCCGACCGAGCTCCATCGAAGAGATCTTTCATATCAAGAAGGAGCTGCTCTTTCTGCGTCGCGCAGTGACCCCGTTGCGCGATGTACTCAATACGCTCATAAGACGCGAGCAGCCGATGTTCTCGCGCGAGACGCTGGTCTATTTTCAAGACGTATTCGATCATTTGATACGGGTGGCCGACACCATAGACGTGCTCAGGGACATGCTCAGCTCTACGATGGACGCCTATCTTTCCATATCCGGTAACCGGATGAATACTGTTATGAAGCGATTGACATCGATCTCTACGATACTTATGTCGATCACGCTCATTGCCAGCATATACGGGATGAATTTCGATTATATGCCTGAGTTGAAAGCGAGATTCGGGTATGTAGGCGCGTTATTATCCATGGTTGCAGTCGGCGTTGCGATATACACATATTTTCGTAAAATCAAGTGGCTGTGAAGAAGAGACTCAGACACCAGAAATGGAGGCGACTGCGAAAGCGGCGCGACGATCCGGAGACGACCCGGCCCTATACGCCGCAGGATGAGATGTCGTTGGTTACCGAGAGGGTAAACGGGGCGGGGATACTCCGCTCGAACTCAAGAGACGTTATCGTAAAGAACAATCTTGAGAGTCTGGGCGAGGGCGATCAGTTGGGCCATCCTCTCCGTGTCATGCTTGTGATAGTGCTGCTCGCGCTCACCTTTATCGTCATCGTTGCCTACTTCGTGGCAAAGATGCCGGTAAAACAGTGAGAGTATACTCGCGCTTTGAAAAGAGAGTTCTTAGCGCCCAGGGTCGGAATAATCGCAGAGGCCGCAGAGTAACGCAGAGGATTGAATTATCCCTCTGCGTTACTCTGCGGCCTCTGCGGCCTATATTCTCTGTTTCAGGGTTTGCTGCTGCTTGTCGGAGTGACACCGGCTCGCGGCGCGGTATACCCGTTGCGGGTCCGGGCAACGAGGCGGCGGTTACCGGCGTTTACCGATACTTTAACCGACCTGAATGTGCCGTCCCGGTTCGCATTCGTCGGGTAATAGCCGATCACGTACTGGGTACGCAGATCGGTTGAAATCTGCTGGGCAATCGAGTGGACTTCCGATAGCTCCTTAGGGAAGAAGGCCCTTCCGCCGGTCTCTGAAGCCAGCTTGTTGAGCAGGTTTTCCGCCTTGTCCCTCTCGCTCTTGCCGAAAACCCAAGAACCATCCTTCGACAGGTCGTTGGTAAACCCGACAAGATAGACCTGAACGTCCGTCTCGCGAAGATGGCTTACGACCTCGTTGAACTTGTAGTAGCTGTTCTTATCGAGCCCGTCGGACACGATGATGATCGCCTTGCGGCGGTTCTTTCCCTCTTTGGTTGCGTAATCGGCCCCGAGGTACAGGGCGTCGAGCATCGCGGTCTGACGGGAAGCGATCAGTCCCTGAAGCGTGTCTATTGCGTCATTGATATCGGTGGTGAACTCTTCGAGAAGCTCCGGCTGGTCTTTGAACTCAATGATTGCGACCTCATCGTCGGGTCGGCTCTCTTTTACCAGATTGACCGACGCTTTGATGACCGTGTCGAGCTTCGGCTTCATCGACCCGGAGGTGTCTATAGTCAACACGATTGAGACGGGCACCTGCTCGCGGCTGAAGAATTCGATCTTCTGAGGCACCTTGTCCTCTAATACCTGGAACTGGTCCTGTTTGAGGTCCATAGCAGGCTTGTTCTCGCCATCGACTACGGTCACGTCAAGAAGGACCAGGTCGGTCGTTAGCGTAATCTTTTCATCCTTATCCTGGTCCTCCGGCGGCTTCTGCGCCGGTGGTTTGGTCTGCTGTTGGAGCGAGTCCCGGTCTGCCGAGATTACAGAGAACCTGTCGAAACCCGATCCGAAGGCCGCGACAAGGATAAGAACTGTCAGTGCCCTGATTGATGCGCTTCTCATACTGAAATCTTACTCCCCAGTCCTTATTTTGAAAACCCTTCGAATAAGGGCAAGCTGTCAGGGGTAGAGGCCGGTAGCCGGCCTTAAACCCTTGAGCATACGCCATCGCAACCGGTGTGATGCGGCCCGCGACATATTTCGTTGCCGTATGAACGGGGGGAACCTGGGAAATTGCGGTCTGTTTGCGAGGGCAGTCTGAAGGGCGGCCCAAAGATTGCGATGCCGCCCTCCCGGTCACTTCTTGAATGACTGATAGCCGTCCTTATACGAGAGCGACAGTCGTCCAAGCCCTTTCGGAGGATTCACCTTGACCTGTACCTTGTGCCACTTCGATTCGCTCGATACGTTGCTCGGATAAAAGCCTATCGAGTACTGATGCCTGAGTTCGAGAGCAATCCTTGTGCATATCTCGACAAGCTCAGGCTCATTGTAGGCATTCGGGAAGAATGACCGCCCGCCCGTCATACGGGTAATCTCTTCGAGCACCGAGCGACCGAATCCGGCAAGCGAGTCCGAGGCCGGGTCGGTTATGCCTATGGCGTATATCTGAACGTCGGCCTCCTTGACGCGATTTCTAAGCTCCTTATAAGTGTAGCGGCTGTTGTTGTCCTGTCCGTCCGAGATTATCAGCAGCGCCTTCTTGGTGTGCCGCCCCTGCTGAACTTTTTCGACTGCCAGATAGGCCGCGTCATAAAGCGCGGTCGAGCCCTTAGGCTGAACAAACATCAGATGTCCCGTAATCTGGTCGCCGGATGTCGTAAAGTCCTGGACAAGCTTGGCGCGCTCGTTGAACCCTATCAGGAAGAAATCGTCGTCGTCGTGGGAGGTCTCGATAAACCGCTTCAGCGCTCGAACCGAACGTGCGATGCGCTCTTTCATCGACCCCGACACGTCATAGACCACCCCCATAGAGATAGGAGCGTCCTCATCGGAAAAGTGCGCTATCTGCTGTTTTACCTTGTCGTCAAAGATATCGAAATGGTCCCGCGTAAGCCCGGTCACAAACCTGCCATAAGGATCGGTCACGCTGACGACGACGTTGACCAGATTGGTGCTGAGCTGCAGCTTGTCGTTTTGAAGGAGGTTTGTGGACTTGAGGCCCTCAGGTCTGCCAGCGGCAGTCTTCTCATCACTGGCCGAAGCAGGCGAAGCCGCTTCGTTCGCCCTCGCCTTGGCAGGGTCCGGCGACTGGCTCTGAGACTGCTGTCTATTGTTCTCCTGAGATAGCGCATCAGGGATCGAGGAGAGAGCAAAGGCCATCAGGATGGCCAGGATAGCGCGAGCAGAATGTGATTTCATAGCGATTGCCCCCGGTGATTGAATAGGTCCAGGAGACTGACCAGATTGCCCGGTCATTGCACGGGTGTCTTCCCAGGCATCGGGCGACATGCGCTGTCGCCGCTTCATTGGCTTACTTAACACCGGATTCGATGTCTGTCGGAAAACGGGCGATGAGATGACGCATATAATACCGCCCTGCGCATCCATCGGCTCCATTCTAACATAAAAAGAGGCAGAGGCAAGAAGTCAGACAGGCGGAAGTCAGATTTTTTCAGGCCGGAAACAGCCGCAGAGGCGTAATTCAATCCTCTGCGTCCCTCTGCGGCTCAGGTTTATCTGGAAAATAAGCGGCTTCTTATATCTGGCTTCTGACATCCGACTTCTAATGTGCTATATTCGCAGACTGCGGCGGTGGCCGCCCTGTTAATTTATGGGTCCATTTCTTTCGATAATCATTCCGGCATACAATGAGGAGCAGCGTATCGGGCGGTCGCTCGATGAGATATTGCGGTTTCTCAAGGAGCAGACTTACAGGGCGGAGGTAATAGTCGTCGACGACGGCTCGCGCGACGGGACGGGGAAGATAGTTGCCGACCGGAAAGCGCAGTACGATGAGGCGGGAGAGGTTCTTCGCCTGCTCACAAACAGCCCGAACCGGGGCAAGGGGTATAGCGTCAGGCGTGGCGTGGGCAGCGCTCAGGGCGAGATCATACTCTTTACCGACGCCGATCTCTCCTCTCCTATTACCGAAGCGCCCAGGCTTATCGCCCCGATTGCCGAGGGTCTGGCCGATGTCACTTTCGGGTCGCGCGCCATAAATCGAAACCTGATAGAGGTCCGGCAATCGCTTGTGCGGGATTTCGGCGGGCGGGTCTTCAACCTCTTTTTGAGGGCGATAACCGGGCTCCCCTATAAAGACACCCAGTGCGGCTTCAAAGCATTCAGACGCGATGCTGCTGCGCCCGTCTTTCAACGCCAGAGCATAGAGAGGTTCGGGTTTGACCCCGAAATCCTCTATATAGCTCGCAAGCGAGGGCTCAGATTGCTTGAGGTTCCCGTCAGGTGGAGCCATAGCGACGACAGCAAGGTCAGCTACCTCCGTGACTCGGTAGATATGTTTTTAGACCTCGTCCGAATACGTCTGAACGATATAAAGGGACGTTACGAAGACGAGGTTGTCGTAGTTGAGGTCGAACAGAGCGCGCCTGTCGAGAAGGTGAGCAAGCGGCAATGAGTCTATGGTCCGGCTAAACGTAAACATCGATCATATAGCTACGATAAGAGAGGCGCGAAAGACGTTCGAGCCGAGCCTGGTCGCGGCTGCCGTGCTTGCGGACCTTGCGGGCGCCAGCGGGATAACCATCCACCTGAGGAGCGACCGCCGCCATATTCAGGACGAGGATGTTCGGGTGCTGCGCTCGGTCGTCAAGACGCACCTGAACCTTGAAATGGCTGTAACGGATGAGATGGTAGCGATCGCTTCCGCAATCAGGCCCGATACTTCCACGCTTGTTCCAGAGCGGGCCGATGAGATCACAACCGAAGGCGGTCTCGATGTTGTCTCACACGAAGAAGAGATACGCTCCGCCATCGAAACACTCTCAGCCGAAAATGTGCTCGTAAGCATTTTTCTCGACCCGGTCTTTGCTCAGATCGAGGCCGCGCACCGAGCGGGCGTGCAGCAGGTCGAGATTTGCACGGCAAGGTATGCCGAGCTTACCGATCCCACTCGACCGTCGGCCCCCGCCTGGATTGAAGACGAGCTTGACCGGATAAGGGAATCTGCGAGGAGGGCCGCCGGGCTTGGGCTTCAGGTCGCCGCAGGCCACGGGCTGACCTATAGAAATGTCCGAGCCATCGCAGAGATCGAGCAGGTCGAAGAACTGAACATCGGGCACAATATCGTCGCTCGCGCGGCGCTTGTCGGGATGGAACGAGCCGTCCGCGAGATGATTCTGGCCATGAGCGGACGGCCTATCTTATGAAGCCTTGAAAAACAAATGCCGCGCAGCCGTTCAGACTGCGCGGCGAATCAGAGGAGAAAACTCAAGTTTAGGAGAAAACTAAAATTTAAGGAGAAAGAATGAGCCCGGCGCGAGCGGTATTAGTAAACGCTCGCTTAAAAAATATCTATAAAATCAGAGATCCCGGTGCCACGTACACGTCAATCCCTGGCTCGATTCAAGCACCATCCTCTCGCTTTGCAACTGGCAGACCGCTCCTAACCCCTGGAGAACCCGTCCCGGCCATCAGCTATATGCAGAAATTTCCCACAGTCAGCCCAGATTTGTGCCGTGGCCTGCTGACCCATTATCGAACCCTTCTGATAAAGGAGCTGCCGCGTTATGACTTGCCTTCAGGTTTCGACGCCTGTCTGGGCTGGTAGCTTGTAAGATTTCGGGACCGGTCGGTGTGCCGCTCGATGGCCAGCGCGATCAGCCTGTCGATCAGCTCGGTGTAGGATATGCCGCTCGCCTCCCACATCTTGGCGTACATGCTTATGGATGTGAATCCGGGCATCGTGTTTATCTCGTTTATGATGGCGCGGCCCGAGGGCGTCTCGACAAAAAAGTCGACGCGAGCGAGCCCCGCCCCATCTATGGCCTGAAAGCCGCGTATTGCATCACGCTGTATCCGTTCTGTGGTCTTCCGAGGGAGCCGCGCAGGGATGATCGTCCTTGATCGGTTATCTATATACTTGTCCTCGTAATCATAAAACTCGTGTCCGGCTACGATCTCGCCGGGAAGAGACGCCTGTGGGTGATCGTTTCCCAGTACGCTGACTTCTATCTCTCGGCCCGTCACAGCTCGCTCGACGATAATGCGCCGGTCGTAGCGTGCTGCATCATCGATGGCTGCGCGAAGCTCTTCTCTATTTCTTGCCTTCGATATCCCGACGGATGAGCCGAGGTTGGCGGGTTTGACAAAGACGGGGTATTTGAGAGCGCGGGCGATCTTCTTGATGACGGCTTCCGGGTCCTCTTCCCAGGAAGAGCGCAGGAACCACTCGTATTTTGTCACCGTCAGCCCCGCCTGCTCGAACAACTGCTTCATCACGACCTTGTCCATTCCAGCCGCCGAAGCGAGTACGCCGCAGCCTACGTAGGGGACGCCCGCCATTTCGAGCAATCCCTGAATCGTGCCGTCCTCGCCATATGTGCCATGAAGCACGGGGAAGACGACATCGAGCCTCTCGCCCATCGGTCCTTCGTTGTTTCGGTCAAGCCGCATCAGCCCTTTTCGAGTCGGGTCGCCGATTATTGCGACCTGCTGCGGCTTGTCGGTCGTCATTACGGCGTCGGGGAGCAAGGACCCTGCGTCTCCTGATTGAAGCCAGCGCCCTTCTTTCGTTATTCCGATCGGTACGACCTCGTACCTGGACCGGTCTATGGCTCTTATGATCGATTCGGCGGATTTGAGCGAGACTTCGTGCTCGCCCGACCTGCCGCCAAAGATAACCCCCACCCTGATCTTCTTTGCCAAGTCCTTTCCCCAATCTCTACATGATCTTCTTACCGAGCGCCGACAGAATCAGCTCGACAGCCAGAAGCGCCGTCTGGTTTGCGATATCGTAGACCGGATTCACTTCCGTCAGCTCGACAGAAAGCACGCAGCCGGAATCGGCGATCTTCTCCATTGCCAGATGGCTCTCCCTGTAGGTAGCTCCTCCGCGTTCGGGCGTGCCCACGCCGGGAGCGTAGAAGGGGTCTATGAAGTCCATGTCGATCGTCACGTGAAACCCTGCCGTGTTCCGGCTTGCTATATCGATTGCTTCTTCGATAACGCTGCCAAGCCCTCGGTCGTCAAGCTCGCTCATGGTGAAGACCCTCACGCCGAGCGATCTGATTATCTCGCGCTCTCCGGGGTCGACGCTTCGCGCGCCGATGACGGCGACGTGCTCGGGCAGGACCTTTGGCGCAAACCCTGAAACGTGGGTCAGCTCTCTTGCGCCATGGCCTAAGAGCGCCGCGAGCGGCATCCCGTGTATATTGCCCGAAGGGGTCGTCTCAGGGGTGTTTATATCGGTGTGCGCGTCCAGCCATATTATGCCCACCCTCTTATTCTGTTTGCGGTAAAACGAAGCCAGACCCGCCATGCTGCCTACGGCGATTGAGTGGTCCCCGCCCAAAACGACGGGCAGCGCGTCCGACGCCAGCGATTCCTCGACGATGCGGGCCAACTCCTCGGACGCGGCAGCAATCTCGGGCAGAAACCTCGCGCGCGCGTTTCTTTGAGTCAGCGATTCAGCGGGAGAAACATGCACGTTTCCCGTATCCGTCACATCGTACCCAAGCAGGGCAATGGCCTGATTAAGGCCCGCTATCCTTATCGCGGATGGCCCCATATCGACTCCGCGCCGGCCCGCGCCAAGGTCCATCGGCACTCCTATGATTCTGACCTTCTTCTTCATAAGACCTCTCTGGTGCTACGGGCACAGGCGCTATGAGACCACCGGCCCACACCCGTCCCTTATTCTCCCATCCACAGCTTGACGCCGCAAGAAGCGGCGCAAGCGCCTCAGACGCGGAGACCGGAAGAAGGGTTGCAAAAGGGAAGAGGCTATTATTGGCGCCTTGAGTGCAGAGACGTGCGATTGAGCCCCATCAGACTCAAGGTCTCTTGCCGGAGCTGCTCGTTTTCCCACCAAGGAATCGGCCCAGCAGCGCCTTTCTATAATCTTTGCGAATGTCGGTCGACATCATCTCTCGCTGAGCGGTTGCCACGCGCTGCGGCGTTTCGGATTTAACTTTCGCCGCCTTCGGAGCAGCCTTCTTCTTTGTATTAGTCCTTGCCATGAATTTCTCCTCCTCGATTAGAATTTAAACTCAGCTATACCAAAACGACAGCTTATAATACAAATTCGCCGGGTATCCAGCGCCGAAGATCAGGGCTTCAATCTGTGGAGCATTCGAGGGAAGGGTATCGCTTCCCGAATATGCTCGATCCCGCAGATCCATGCGGTGCACCGCTCTATACCCATCCCGAACCCGGAGTGCGGGAACGTGCCGTACTTTCTTAGATCAAGATACCAGTCGAATGCATCTTCGGGCAGATTGTGAGCGTGAATCTGCTTGAGCAGGTAGTCCAGGTCTTCCGCGCGCTGGCCGCCGCCTATCACCTCGCCGTAGCCTTCAGGGGCGAGCACGTCGACGCAGAGCGCAAGCTCGCTCCGCTCCGGGTCCGGTTTCATATAAAACGCCTTCACCGCAGCCGGGTAGCGATGGACCATCACGGGGCGGTCGTACCGGCTCGACAGGTACGTCTCGTCGGGCGAGCCGAAGTCGCCTCCCCACTCGAACCGCGATTCCAGCTCTCCCCGCTCGAATCCTTCTTCGAGCATGCGGACGGCCTCGTCATACTGAAGTCTGGGAAAGGGCTTTTCGATCTTCTCAAGCTTTGATAGGTCCCGCTCAAGCTCGACCAGTTCCTTTCGCCGGTTCTCAAGCACCCGGTGGACGATGAATGTTAAAAAGTCCTCGGCAACCTCCATTATGTCGTTCAGATCGGCATAAGCGACTTCCGGCTCTACCATCCAGAATTCGGTCAGGTGACGGCGGGTCTTCGATTTTTCGGCGCGAAACGTGGGGCCGAAGCTATATACCTTGCCGAACGCGGCTGCCGTGGCTTCGTTATAAAGCTGGCCCGATTGCGTCAGGTATGCCTTGCTATCTTCAAAATAATCGACCTCGAAGAGCGTCGTCGTACCCTCGCATGCGGCGGGAGTGAATATAGGCGTATCCATCAAAAGGAACCCGTTCGAGTCAAGGTAATCGCGCACAGCTCGAATCACCTCGGCCCTCACCGTGAGTATCGCGTGCTGGCGGCGAGACCGCAGCCACAGGTGGCGATTATCCATCAGGAACTCTACGCCGTGCTCCTTCGGAGTTATCGGGAAGGGCTCGGCGACCGAGAGAACCTCGACATCAGTGACATCCATCTCGAATCCGCCCGGGGCTCGCTCGTCTGCGCGGACCGTACCCCGAACGATGATCGAAGACTCCTGCGTGAGACGCTCGAAGTCATTCCATACCCTTTCCGGGACATTCTTCTTGAATACGACGCCCTGTATGATGCCTGATCCGTCGCGTATCTGAGGAAAGATCAGCTTTCCGCTCGACCGGATATTATAAAGCCACCCTCTTATAGTTATCTCTTCGCCGACGTGCCTCGATATATCACGTATATAAGTCTGGTGCATAGCCGCTCCTGTCAGCATAAATTTAAACGCTTATCCTACTACAGCGAGCCCAACAAAAAAAGTAATCGCAGAGGTACGCAGAGGTATTATTCAATCCTCTGCGTACCTCCGCGGTAATAGAACGGCCAATCATAGGAGGCTCC
>DASTET010000759.1:0-2092 GCA_035709445.1 Blastocatellia bacterium
GCATACGAGAACTGCGCCTGATAGACTGCGGCGATAACAAACAGCACTGCGAGCGGAACATAATAGATATATTCTTTTCTCATGCCCACCTATTGAGTCTAGCGCGTCTAGCGCGTCTGGCGCGTCGCTTTGAAGACAGACATCGCTTGAATCGGGTGTTGCAAAATAATCAGCCCCGTCACGAGCGGGACGCGCTAGACTCGCGACTCGCCAGACGCGCTAGACTGTTTTTTCCTTCCACTTGCCACGCCGGAATGCAAACACGCTGACGACTGCGAGAAGAGATTCCGCGATAGTGATGGCGAGGAAGACCCCCTGCGCCCCCAACCCTGCGGGGATGGCGAGCCAGTAGGCGAGCGGAATCTGAAACAGCCAGTAGCAGAACAGGTTTATCACCGTCGGCGTGTATGTGTCTCCTGCCCCGTTGAACGCCTGCACCATAACCATCCCGTATGCGTAAAAGATATACCCGTAGCTGATATAGCGCAGGCAGTCTACCCCGTAAGGCACCACCGCCGGGTCGGTTGTAAAGATGCCAACAAGCGGCTCAGCGAAGATGACGAACACAACCGTCACCACCCCCAGAACGGCCATGTTCGCAAACCCCGTCACCCAGACCGATCGCTCTGCGCGCTCCGGCTTCCCCGCTCCGAGGTTCTGGCCTACGAGCGTGGCCGCGGCATTGCTCATACCCCACGACGGCAGTATCGCAAAGACGATGATGCGTATCGCAACGGTGTAGCCGGCGAGCGCCGCGCTGCCGAAGATTGCTACGATGCGGACCAGCCCCAGCCAGCTCGCAGTCGCAACGAGGTATTGAAACATACCTCCAAGCGAGATTCGCAGCAAGCGAAACATTACCTTGAGGTCTATCCTTATATGTTTTCGCTCGATCTTTACGCGGCTGCCCTCGTCGAAAAGTTTCCAGAATTGATAGACGACCGCCGTCCCGCGACCTATGTTGGTAGCGACAGCGGCCCCGGTCACGCCCATCTCCGGAAACGGGCCGAGGCCGAAAATGAAGCAGGGATCGAGCACTATGTTGATCGCGTTGCCTATCCATAACGCGCGCATCGCGATTGCCGCGTCGCCCGCGCCGCGAAATATGGCGTTGATCAAAAACAACAGCATGATGATCACATTGCCTCCGATGACGATCGTGCCGTATCCCGATCCGGTCGCTATAATCTCAGGCGACGCGCCCATCAGACGAAAAATGGTCGGCGTGAAAAAGATGCCGATCAAGCCTACGGGTATCGAAACAACAATCCCTATAATGATGGCTTGAACCGCAGCGACCGCCGCTCCCTCTCTATTTTTTTCACCTATCCGACGGGCGACGGTTGCGGTCGTCGCCATGGCGAGCCCCATCGCTACGGCAAAGACCAGCGTGAGCAGCGAATCCGTAAGCCCTACCGAGGCGACCGCATCCGCGCCCAGCTTCGATACGAAGAAGACGTCGACAATGCCGAACAGCGATTCCATCCCCATCTCAAGAACCATGGGGATGGCTAGAAGTGTGATCGCCCGCCCGATGCTGATCTCGGTGAAGTCCTGATGCGTGCCGAGGATGGCTTCGCGCACAGATGCGCGCGCGCGGGCGAGCCACCCTTCACGCTCTCCCGCTTCAGGCAAGACGACAGGTTCTACTTCCAAAGGTTCTTGCATAGACAGACTCCCTTTTGAAAAGAGAAAAGACTGATCGAGCGAAGCGGTAAAGGCTGCCGCCGCGCGGATCAGATACCAGTTTGAACAGTTAATCGAAGTCGCGGTGGGTTATAAGCCGGTGAGCCGCGTCATAATCATATCGAGCGCATGGTCGGCCCGGACTTCGATCATCTGAAGGGTCTGGTCTTGAATTGAATGGGCCAATCTAAATCGCATCGATATCATCTCTTCCTCCCCAGTGCGCCCGCCTGTGCGCGGTCAAGCGAAACTCGCTCGTTGATCTATTCAGGCGCAGGTCGTGTAAAAGTCGATTTTTCGACCCGGATAGTTTGCACTATCTTATGGGGATTTATCAACAGGTTTTCGGCGTGGGCGAGAAAAAATTGCGGGCCGGTATTAAACCGGGTCAGGGAAGAAATGGACA
>DASTET010000760.1:0-6000 GCA_035709445.1 Blastocatellia bacterium
CGACCAGCGCCACCGCCAGAAATATGATTACAGGGATCGGCACACCTATGTAGGAGTTCATCACGTATATGAAGGCCGCGACTATCGCGGAAGGCGCAAGTATCCTTACGGCCAGCCCCGTCGCAGTCTGAGAGGAGAGCCCGTAGCGTTGCCGCGCCCGGTTACGCTTCATCGTCAGCCAGATTATCGAAATGACGGCCCCGGCTGCTATCAGATAACCGGCAAGCGGCTCGATGTAGCATTGACCTATGGCTTTGAACCCCTGAAGGTCGATGGGGATAGTGTTTCCCTGGCTGATCCCTTTGATCGCGCCGCGCCATGCCAGCAGTCCGCCGAGCGTCACGATAAAGGCAGGTATGTTCGCGTATGCCACGAGCGCCCCCTGTAGCGCGCCTATGACTATCCCTACCGCTATCGCGACGGCAAGCGACGGCACGATCCCCCACCCAAGCCACGACTGAGAGGCGGCTGCCGCTGCTATTCCGCCGGCAAGTCCCACGACCGAGCCTACCGAAAGATCGATCTGCCCGGTCACGATCACCATCAGCATGCCGACAGCCAGCACGCCCGTCACCGCGGTCTGTCGCATAAGGTTCGAGAAGTTCCTGGCCTCAAGGAATATGCCGTCCGTCATGAAATAGAAGAAGATCCATATGGCGATCAGCGCGATCACCATCGTGTATGCGCGCAGCGCCGCCGTGGGGACGGTCAACTTGCCGATCCTGGTCTGCGGCTCAACTTCGGCAATGCCAGGCGGAGCTATATCGGCAGTCGCAGGCGGACGGTCTGTTCCCGGCTCGTTCAGCGAATGGTTCATGTGAAGACCTCGATCTCGGATTAACAGATGCTTCTATGATTGCAAGTACCGGGTCTCTCTTATCATGTACCGCAAAAAGTCAACTCCTCGCGTGCCCCGTAGCACAGGCCATCACTGCTTCGGGCGTGGCGCTGTTTCGAGTGAACTCCCCGGTGACCCGGCCTTCGTGTAAGACAATGACCCGGTCGCAGAGGCCGAGCACCTCCGGCAGCTCCGAAGAGACCAGCACGATTGCGAGCCCTTCACTCGCCAGCCGGTTTATCTCGGCGTATATCTCCTGCTTTGCTCCGATGTCTATCCCGCGCGTCGGCTCGTCCAGAAAGAGCACAAACGGTCTGGTCAAGAGCCACTTTGCGAGCACGACCTTTTGCTGGTTGCCGCCTGAAAGCGTGCCCGCGATCGTATAGACGTTCGGCGCCTTGATTCGGAGGTTTCGCATCTCTCGCTCGCCGGTCGCCGATTCGGCGTCTATATCGGTCAGAAAGCGCCCCGATATCCTATCAAGGCTCGCAAGGGTCATATTATTGAGGATCGTCTGTTCAAGCACGAGGCCGTATCGCTTGCGGTCCTCGGTGACAAAGCCGAGCCCCTGCCTTATCGCATCGGACGGGCTCGATATGCGAGCGGTCTTGCCGCCCACGCGGATCTCGCCGGTCGTCCTCCCCGGATGCGCGCCGAAGATTGCCATCAGCAGGTCGCTGCGGCCCGCGCCCATAAGCCCCGCGATGCCGAGCACCTCTCCCTTGCGCACCGAAAAGCTCACCCCATCGACGAGCCTTCTGCGCTCGACCACCGGGTCCGAGACCGTAAGGTTGCGAACTTCGAGAATGGTCTCGCCCGCGCTGTGCGAGGGCTGGGGAAATAGTTGATCCACTTCCCGGCCTACCATCAGCGCGATGATGCGGGCCTCGTCGACGCTCGTCTTCTGATGAGTGCCTACGGTCTTTCCGTCGCGCAGCACGGTTATGCGCTCGCTCAGATGAAAGACTTCGTCGAGCTTGTGCGATATGTATATCATCCCGACGCCGCGCGCGCGCAGCTTGTCGAGGATCGTGTAGAGGGTCTCTATCTCCGCATCGGTCAGCGCAGCCGTAGGCTCATCGAGCACGAGTATCCTCGCGTTCTGCGAGAGGGCCTTCGCTATCTCCACGAGCTGCTGCTGGCCTATTCCGAGATTTCGGACATGAGTTCGCGGATCGATCTTCAGGTGCAGGTCGTCGAGAAGCTGTCCGGCGCGACCATAAAGCTCCTCCCAGCGCACTACGCCGAGTCGCTGCGGCTCGCGACCGAGGAAGATATTCTCGCCCACGGTCATGTCCTGCACGAGCGAAAGCTCCTGAAAGACCACCGCTATGCCCGCCGCTTCCGCGTCGCGCACGCCCGAGAAGCGGTGCGGTTTACCGTTTATAAGTATCTGGCCCCCGTATTCAGGGTATGGATAGACCCCGCCTAGAACCTTCATCAATGTGGATTTGCCGGCCCCGTTCTCTCCGACGAGCGAGTGAATCTCTCCGGGATAGAGGTCGAACGTCACGCCGTCAAGCGCGCGCACGCCCGGAAACGACTTGGTTATCTCGCGCATCTCCAGGAGCGGGGTCTTTGCCTTCTCATCCATATCGATCTGCCGGGCCGCATCAAATGGCTTCCGCTAAGTTCGAGGCGGGGCGGGCCATTTGCTTCGCGGCACATTTCGATAAACATCTTCCATCTTCAAGTAGCCGTCTTTGATAACCGTATCGACCACATTCTCTTTGTCGACGGTGATCGATTCGAGAAGTATAGAGGGCACTTCCTTGTACCCGTTATTGACCGTCGCATTCGTCTCGACGCTCTCTCGCCGGGCGAGCGCAACGGCAGCCTCCGCCCCGCTCCGAGCGAGGCGGGCGACGGGCTTATAGACGGTCATCGATTGAGTCCCTGCAACTATGCGCTGCAAGGCCGCAAGCTCGGCATCCTGTCCCGAAACGAAGACCTTTCCGGCAAGCCCCTGCTCTTCGAGCGCGCGTATGGCCCCGCCCGCCGTGCCGTCGTTTGAAGCGACGACCGCGACTATGTTGTTGTTCGTCTGCGTAAGCGCGTTCTCGGTATGCTTGAGCGCCTCCGTAGGCTGCCACTCGCGCGCCCACTGATCTGCGGCGATAGTTATAGCGCCCCGGTCGATGGCCGGCTGCAATATGTTCATCTGCCCCTGCCGAAACAGCCTCGCGTTGTTGTCGGTCGGCGACCCGCCTATGAGGACATAGTTGCCTCGCGGGGCGCGTTCGAGCAGGTAGCGCGCCTGGGTCTCTCCGACCTTCACATTGTCGAAGGAGACATAGAGATCGACGTCGCTGTTGCGAATCAGACGGTCATAACTTATGACCGGCACTCCCTGGCGCCTGGCCGATTCTACGATGGATGCGGCTATCTCCGCGTTGTGCGGGGCCACGACGAGCACATCGACGCCCTGAGTCAGGAGGTTATCGGCCTGCTGTATCTGCACGGCGTCGTCGCCGTTCGCGGCCTGGACGAAGACTTCGGCGCCAAGCTCAGCCGCGCGGGCCACAAAAAGGTCGCGGTCCCGCTGCCAGCGCTCCTCTTTGAGCGTGTCCATCGAGAACCCTATTCGAATAGGCCCATTCCTCCCCGCTACGGCGGCTGATCTCGACTCAGGCTGCCCGCAAATACAGCCTGCCGAGACCAAAGCGAGCGGGAGCAGGAGTGCAATAATGCTTCTTGCGCTGATCATCGGACTCACCTCAATTACAAATCAACTGTCATGCGAGGTTCGAGATCGGTGATTCAAACCTTAATCCGTTTTATCACAGCCCCGGCAGAATGCTCAAAGCGATATTCTCAGGGATTGCCCAGGTATCGGGGGATATTGAACAGAAAACCTTTCTCGGTGTCGGGGACGATCCCGCCCATCAGCCACAGGTAGACGAAGAAAGCGTAGAATATGGTCATCAAAACGAGCGCGACCCTCCGCCACATCGGAGGCCGCAACGCTTCGGGCAGAAACTTTGTGTTGATGTAGAGAACGTGCGGCACGCAGAAGACAAAGACGAGCCCCGCCATGTTTGCGCCAAGTTGCAGCAGTATGATCGGCTGCGTCAGCCGCAAGGCAATTATCCCCCATATCACTACTGCCCCGAGCACCGAATAGTAGATTATGCGCACATCGCCGCCTCGCCACTCGCGTATCTTGCGGCTGCCGCTCCATAAGACATCGGTTATCGACCGGGCCATGCCTTCGAGAAGATCGAGCTGTGTCTTAAAAAGCACCCACACGCTCATGAAGGCCAGCACGAAAGAGAGCAGCGCACCACCTCGCTCGGACATTGCATTCGCCAGCTCGGCCGCTACGGCAAGCCCGCGTATCTCTTTTCCGGGCTCGATGGCCGAAGTGTAAAGAATTGCGGGCAACCCCATTCCGAGAAGCGCCCCGACGAAAAAAATGCCCCACTGATCGTAGCTTATTATTCGCCACCAGCCGCGCCACCGCCCGAGGCTCTCTTCCGTCACCTTGAATATCGATCCCTGATGGCTGAGCTTTGCTTCCTGTCCGCCTATCGCGGAAGGGATATAGCCGACGACCTGGCCCATCCCGTACCCTTTATCGCGGGCGTAATTTGAGACCGTAAGGTTTCCGACTCCTCCCATCCCTGAATAAGCGGCAAAGGCCCCGATCAGGAACCAGTCCGCCCCGGAAGGCAAAAAGCTGAAACTGCCCGCCCGCATGTCATAACCCGCAAACCCTGCTATCGTCGCCAGCCAGTTCGAGGGGCTGGCATATATCAGACACAGGATCGTCAGCGTGCCGAGTATAAAAATAATTAGAATCCAGTTGAGTATCTCCAGCGTCCTCTCGATTCGCTTGCCGCTGAAGACGAGAATGAGAACGCAGACGAGGAATGTCCCGACTCCCATCATATAAACCATATTCGAATCGCCGCCTACGGCCATGCGCCCGAAGGCCAGCAGAAACAACGCGCCAGCCGCCGACCCTGCCCACGCAGGCCAGCCCACCTGAAGAAATGTGAGCAGGGCATAAAACCCTGCCCAGAAGGTCGACCCCGGCTTTGTCCGCATCAGGCCGATCAAAGCAGGCTCGCCCGTGTAGAGCGTGTACCGCATCAGCTCCGTATTCAGGATGGTTTGAAAAGTGATGGCCAGAGATGATACCCACAACAGCGCGAGCCCATACTTGACGAAAGCGGCGGGTCCGAGCAGCCATTCGCCGCTGCCTATCGAGGCGCCAAGGACTATGGCTCCTGGCCCTATCACGCCAAGAATGCTAAGCCCCTTTGTCGCTGGCGGGCTTGGTAATTCGGCCACCTTCCAGGGATCAAGGCCGCTTCTCGCCTCAATCGCTGCGGGTTCGTTCGCCGTCTGAGCTTTTCCAGTCTTCACAGGTATCGCGCTCTCCAGTCTGTTGACAAAGGATTTAGGATTGCCTGCCAGCAGGCAAATCTGCCGGGTCGAGCAGAAGCGGGAAGAACCGCCCGCCCATCTTTTCTCCCTTCGGAATCCTCGGGACTCCCTCAAGCAGCGGCTCGTCCGAGGCAGAGCGAACGCCGTCGCGAAATACGTTTATGACCGTCGCGCGGCGCGGTCTGTCCGTGTTATTGGCATATGAGCCATGTATCATCCTTGGATGATGAAAAGAGGCGTATCCCTTCTTGAGCTCGATTGCGACCGGCTTGAAATCGCGCTTCTGCTCTTCCGTCAGCACAGACCATATAGCATCCATGTCGCCGGTCAGTCCCGTGATGGGGAGGTCGGGCCAGAGATGGCTTCCGGGAACATAGTGCAGGCATCCGTTCTCCCTGTCCGCGTCGTCGAGCCCTATCCAGCAGGTCAGATGCGCCAGCGGCTCTGTCCTCGTCCAGTAAGAATAATCCTGATGCCACGCCACGACGCCCCCGTGATGCGCAGGTTTGCAAAATAACTGGTCGTGCCAGAACCTGACCGGGCCTCCGAGCAGCTCGCAGGCAGGCATAGTGAATGCCGGGTTCCATAGAATATCGTGAAATCCCGGTGTTATCCGCCACGCGCCCAGAGCATGAAAGAGTATCCTCGACGCATCTTTCGACTCGTTCGAATGATACTCGTAGAAGAGTCTCCTCTTCGGATGAAGCGGGTCTGTAAGCTCGCCGAGCTCGCCGCGCAGTATCTCAACCTGCTCGCCCGTCAGCATTCGT
>DASTET010000761.1:0-6559 GCA_035709445.1 Blastocatellia bacterium
ACCATAGCCGGTTTCGATCCATCGGCGGGCGCGGGCGTGCTGGCCGACATAAAGACGATGAGCGCGTTTGGATGCTACGGGGTCGCCGCCATAACGAGCCTGACGCTGCAAAACACTATGGGAGTTTTCGGCGCTTACCACCAGACGGGCGAGGCGGTTACAGGCCAGCTCGCCCCGCTCTTTGACGACTTCGATATTGCAGCGGTAAAGACAGGAATGCTGCCGAGCAGCGATGTCATAGAGGCGGTCGCCTCCTGGGTTGCTTCCAGACATATCGACCACCTGGTCGTCGACCCCGTCGTTCGAAGCACGAGCGGGTACGACTTGATAAACGACGAGGCGCTGCGGTCTCTAGTGGAAAGGCTTTTTCCTCTCGCCACAATCGTAACGCCAAACCGGGCTGAGGCCGAGCGGATAAGCGGGTCCTCAATCACCGACAGCGCGTCGCTGGAAAGGGCGGCACGCATTATTCGTGACCAGGGCGCGCGGGCCGTGTTGATAACGGGAGGCGACAGGGCGGAGCGGACGGCCACCGACCTGCTCGTCGACGCCGACGGGAGCTTTACTTTTAGCGCGGAGCGCGTAGAGTCGAGAAACACCCACGGGACAGGCTGCACCCTCTCTTCGGCCATCGCCTGTCTGCTCGCTCGCAAGCTCCCGCTGCGCGATTGCATCGCGCAGGCAAAACAATATGTCGTAAGCTCCATTCAGACCGCGCCCGGCCTCGGCCACGGCCACGGCCCGCTCAACCATTTCCCGCACGGAGCGGAACTCCTGTAGCGATCCTCACTTATGTAAGAAAAGTACTATCGGTCGTGTAAGGCATTTGCTATACTCTTTGCCGCTATGTACAGGCCTACGATCTCTCAAACAGCAAGGATTCAAGAAAGCCAGGAAGAAGTTACTCCGGCGGGTGAGAGAGGGCTGGTCGATTTAACACCGGGCTCCCGGCATAGAGACCGCGAGCGGAGTAATCAATCATTGGCGAGCGATTGGACGGTTTCGGAGTTGTTAGAGCGTTGTTCCAGGCAGCCTTGCGATAATGTTGCCTGGGAAGAGTTTGTGCGCCGTTTTCACCCGACCATCAAATCGAACGTATTCAAGACTTTTCACAACAAGGCGCGGGAAGACTTCGACCGCAGGCCGCAGTTTCCGGACGATCTTATAGAGGACCTGGTTCAGGGCGTCTATTCTCGACTGATCGAAGACAGCGTCAAGGCGCTCCAGCGGTTCCAGGGCGAGCACGCGAATTCGATATACGAATATCTCAAGATGATATCGATCAATGTCGTGCGTGATCATTTTCGGGAGGTGAGGGCGCAGAAGAGGCCGAAAGTCAGCCATTCGCTCGACGAGCTGCTGGACGCAGGCGACGTTGGGCTTCTAAGGCATGCGGTGAGCGGGCTCGACGGCCAGTCGCTTTCCGGATCGGACCCCCCGATCACGCGTGACGAGATAGATCGGATACTCAGAAAAGCTGTGTCCGGAAAGAACCGTGACCGCGATATTCTGATCTTCCAGTTGCGATTCTACGAGGGCTTGACGCTCGAAGAGATCGCCAAAGTCACCGGAAACAAACTGTCGGCCATCAGCGTAGGCTCGATACTAAACCGCACCATAAAGAAGATGAAGCGGATCATGGAGCTGGAGGGCGACAGACGATAAGCCGCATCCGCTCATCGACCTCCCCGCTCCGTTAACAACACGGTTCACCTCTGTAGAATGCGGTCGGCCCCGCGCTCTAACAGCTCTTCGGCGAGGCTGAGGCCCGCCACTTCAGGCTCTGAGACAGGGGCCGAGCTTGCGCCGCGCACGATCTCTGTCCCGTCCGGTCGCGCCACCAGCCCGTCGAGCCTTATCTCGCCGCCTTCGACGACGCCCAGCGCGGCGATAGGCACGAGGCACCCGCCGCCCAGCCCTTTAAGAAATGCTCGCTCGGCTGTGCAGGCGATCCTGGTCGGCTCGTGACCGAGCGCGCCGACGATCCCGTTTATCTCTTCGTCATCGGCCCTCGTTTCGATCCCAAGCGCGCCCTGACCGACTGCCGATAGCATCAGGTCGGAAGAGAGATACTCTGTTATGCGGTCGCCGTGTCCGAGCCTTCTGAGCCCGGCGGCGGCAAGAATGATGGCCGAGTACTGGCCCTCTTCGAGCTTTCTGAGTCGCGTGTCGACGTTGCCGCGCACGGGGACTGTCTGAAGATCGGGTCTAACGGCGAGAATCTGGGCGATCCGCCGCAGGCTGCTCGTCCCCACCACAGCGCCTTCGGGCAGGTCGCCGAAACTCTTTATCGACGGCGGGGCTACGAGCGCGTCGCGCGAGTCCTCGCGCTCGCATATCGCGCCGAGATGTAGCCCGTCGTCGAAGTCGGTCGGCAGGTCTTTGAGGCTGTGCACCGCAAGATCGACGCGGCGGTCGAGTATGGCGTCTTCGATCTCTTTTGTAAAAAGCCCCTTGCCCTGCTCGCCGAGTTTCGGGAGCGACACGTTCTGTATGCGGTCGCCTTTGGTCGAGATGACCGAGATTTCTATCTCAATACCGGGGAAAGCCTCTTCGATACGGCGCTTGACCCAGTTTGTCTGCCAGAGCGCGAGCTGGCTGCCGCGCGATCCTATCACTATTTTTCGATTCAAATCTGATCCCTCAGTTCAGTCTATACGGACCATCTTGCGCAGCTCATCGAGGATCTCCGACGAATCGCCGTTGCGCGCAGCCGTGCGCAGGTGGACGATCATCGGGTGCGACAGCTTGTTGACGAGCGCCGGAATCAACACATCTTGAATGGCCGCCTCCTGCTCGGGGCTTAGCGCGCCCATCCGCTTGCGGTTGCGTTTGAACTCGGCGACCGCCATATGAGACAGAAGCTCTTTTACTTCGAGCACGCTCGGCCCGATGTCGAGCGTGCGAAGCTGCTTGATAAACGTCTGCACTTCGGCCTCGATGATCGTCTCCGCCACGCTGGCTTCGCGCTGTCGCTCTTGCAGATTGGTTCTCACGACGGATTCGAGATCGTCTATATCGAAGAGGAAACAGTTATCGAGGTTAGCGACGCCCGGATCGATATTGCGGGGGACGGATATGTCTACGAAGAGGACCGGGCCCTTCCGGCGCGAGCGAATCGCCTGTTTGGTCTCGGTCGGTGAGATGACATAATCGGGTGCGCCGGTCGAGCATATCACGATATCGGAGGAAGGGAGCACTTCGTAAAACGCTTCGAAGTTGATCGCGCCGCCGCCGAACTCGCGCGCCATAGTTTCTGCGCGCTCGGCCGTCCGGTTTGTCACGATGAGCTTGCTCGTACCCGCCTCCATGAGATTGCGGGCTGCAAGCTCGCCCATCTCGCCTGCCCCTACGAGCAGCACGGTCTTGTCCGACAGCTCGCCGAAAATCTTTCGCGCAAGCTCGACGGCGACCGAGCTGATCGATACGGGGTTTTGCGAGATGCCGGTCTCGGTGCGAATCCGCTTTGCGACGTTGAGCGTGCGGTGCATAAGCTGGCTCAGTATCCGCCCGACCGTGCCGGCCTCGACCGCCTGCTGGTAAGCCTCCTTGACCTGTCCGAGTATCTGCGATTCGCCTATGACCATCGAATCGAGGCTCGAAGCGACCCGAAAAATGTGTTTGATCGCGTCCGTGTGAGTATGCCGGTAAATGTGAGGCGCAAGCGCGCTCGCAGGGAGATTGTGAAAATCGCAGATAAACCCGGTCAGCCTCTCTATTCCCTGGTCGGCCCCGGCAGGAGAGGAGGCCAGAAGCTCTACTCGATTGCAGGTGGATACGATCAGCCCTTCGTCGAGAGTCTGCTGGTCGACGAGCGATGAGAGCGCCTCGACAAGGCGGGGGCCGTTGAATGCGAGCCGCTCGCGCATCTCAACAGGCGCGGTTCTGTGGCTGAGTCCTACAAGTACGATGTTCATCAGTCAGATGATTAGCAGCCTGCGGCGACCGTCTCACCCAAAGGCATGAAGCGAGCCGAGGTAACGCACTCCCACGAGGCTAAAGATTACGATCATGAAACTCACGATAGACGCCAGGGCCGCGGTTCGCCCGCGCCAGCCTGCATTCATCCTCGATTGAATCAATAGCAGATATATGAACCAGGTGAAATAAGAGAATATCTCAATAGGGTCGCCGTGCCAGTACTGGCCGTCGCGCGTGCGCTGCCATCCTATGCCGGCTGCGATTCCGAGAGTAAGCAGTATGAATCCGATTGTGAGCGATTTTATGCTTATCGAATCACAGGTATCGAGCGAGGGGAGACGATAAAAGATCGTTCCGAATCTCTTCAGCTTCAGCTCGCGCTCTTGAATTATGTACATCAGCCCTGCGCCGAAGGCCACGAAGAATGCGGAGTATGCAAGCAGTATAAGCCCGGCGTGAAAGGGGAAGAGAAACCGCTGCAAAGGGCTATCGATTCCGAGCTGCTGCCCCTGCGGCGAGGGGGCAATAGCCGCGACCGTAGCCAGAGCCAGGACTATAGGTAATATGAATGCTTGAAGCGCGCGGGCCCTGTACCAGCGATAAGCGATCAGGGTGGAGACGACCAGTCCCCACGAGAGGAAGGCGAACATCTCCTCGGTGCCCACGAGCGGGCTGCGGCCTTCGCGTATGCCGCGCACCGTGAGCCAGATGGTGTGGGCCGTGAATGCGATGACCAGGCTTGCCAGCGCCAGCTTCGGCATCACGGGCCGTTTCGTCGTCAACGCGACTATCGACTGCACCACGCATATGGCGTAGCCGAGCAGAACTACTATCCACAAACTATCCATAGGGCCGACTCCGAGGTGTGAGCTCAGACACACACAATTCTAACCCGGCACAGGCCCTTAGGCAATAAACAGGGGTCAGGGGGCGGGAGTCAGGGGTCCGGGTTTGCTGCTTGATAATCACCGACACAGTGATTAAGGCTTCAGCATTACACCAAAGCCCTGACGCCCGACGCCCGCTCCCTGACCCCTGACTTAAAGTGATTGGAGCCGCTGCAATCCTTCCGGATTTAGCAGGATGATGCGCTTGCGCCCTATCTTGATCAGGCGGTCCTGCTTCAGCTCAGCCAGCGCGTTGGTTACGGTTTCGCGATACACGCCGAGCATATCGGCCATGTCCTGGTGCGTAAGGCCGACGACCTGGTTTGAATGGTCGGAGAGCTTTATAAGCAGCGAGGCGATCCGTGACGTCACGGGCTGAAAAGCGGCTTGCTCGTGCTGTTTTTCGGCTTCGACAAGCCGCGGCCCAAGCTGGCGAACTATATTGAGCGCGATGGTCGGAGAGGCGGCTGCTATCATCTCTATATCGACGCTGCTGATGAAAATGATCTCGGTCTTCTCATCAGCCTCCGCATGCGCGCCGAGCATGCTCTGGCCCAGCAACGGCATCTCGCCGAATATGGTCCCCGCCTCGACAATCTTCACCTCATAACTGCGGCCCGCCGAAGACGGGCGATAGAGGCGCACCGAGCCGCTCTTGACAAGAAACAGGGTCGGTTCCGTACGGCTGCTCGGATAGATCGTTTCGCCTGTTTTGTAAGTGTGTCTCGGAAGTCTCTCTGTGACCAGCGTCTCAAGCTCAGGATTGCCGGTTCCTATCAGATCGCTCAGCTTGAGGTAGCCGACTTTGGCCGAAAGGCTCAAGGCGGCCATCAACCGTATCTTCTCGCTGGGTCCTTTGGTCCTTCGCTTTCTCGTTATTCGAGGATTGCTTCCTTTCCCCATTACATCTGGCCGCACTTTCTCTCTTACAATATTAGAAACCAATTCCTTCACCTCTCAAAGTGGGGAAACTCTCAAGATAACAAACCCGGCTGCCGACATTTTCATTCTAGCGGGCAAGCTTCAGCAGCCATTTACAAAGACCGTAGGGCTCACCTCCTGCCGTCTGGAGCTTTGTCGGTTATGCTCCTATACTTTTCGCCCTACACTACCTGTATGGGTATTATGAGTCCCTCATACACAATAAATAGTACAATGACGCAAGCCGGACACTCGTAATATTGCCAACAAAAAAACAACAGTAGTTATCATGAGCAAAGGGAAGAGTCAGAGTACTGTCCGGGCGGCGTAATGGCTCAGGATAAAAGGTCACTTTCTTTTTGAGGCGATACGGCCATAGAGCGCGATCATCTCAAGGCAGAAAGCGGTTGTGAGTATCGAGGGAAGAAAAAAGAGCCAGCCGCTGCCAATTCGGTTCATGGCGAAGCCGGAAAGGCCCGGCCCTGTGAGGCTGCCTATCCCGAAAAGGAGCGAGAAAAGCGATGTGGCCTTTCCGAGCCGGTCTCTGCTCACTATGCCGCCGATCATCGAAAGCCCTATTGGATAGAGGCTTCCAGCAAGCGCCCCGGTCAATGCTCCTGTAAGTATAAATATGCGCCAATCTTTAAAAAGCGGCATGGCTGCGAAGACTGTCGCGAGCAGAATAGAGCAGACGAGCAAGGTCCTTCGTTTCCCGAAACGGTCTGCCGCACGCCCTATCGGAACCTGGCTCGCCAGCGTGCCGAGGATCACCGACGTGATGATGATTCCCATCTGTCTCTCTTCGATTCCGATCTCATTCAGGTAAAGCG
>DASTET010000762.1:0-3459 GCA_035709445.1 Blastocatellia bacterium
AGCGGCTACGAAGTAAAGGCCAGCCGCGTAACCAGAAGCGGCATCAGTTCGATAAAGTTCGATGTCGAATGCGACCGCTCATTACAGCCCGCACGCACGCTCGCCGACATCCGAGTTATCATCGAAGGCTCCGGTTTAAAAGAATCGGTCAAGGCGCGCTCGATTCGCGTGTTCGAGCGGCTCGCCGAGGCCGAAGCTAAAGCGCACGCCACGACCCCTGACCTTGTTCACTTCCACGAAGTGGGCGCAGTCGACTCGATAATCGATATAACCGGGGCGATGGTGGCGCTCGATATGCTTGGCGTGGACCGTTTCCTGTGCTCTCCGCTCAGGGTAGGTCACGGCTTCGTCAGAGCAGAGCACGGGTTGTTGCCTGTGCCCGCTCCGGGCACGGTCGAGCTTCTCGGCGGCGTGCCCATCTATAGCGGCGATATTGAAGGCGAATTCGTCACGCCAACGGGCGCGGCGATTATTACTAGCCTGTGTAGTTATTACGGGCCGCTGCCGCGCGCTGCCGTCGAAGGGACGGGTTACGGCGCGGGCGCTCGAAACCCGGCAGGGTTTCCTAACTGCCTGCGAGTCATGCTTGGCGATTTCGATGAGGCGGATTTGAATCAGAAGCGGAGTCCGGCTGCGGATTCGATAGTGGTCATAGAGACAAATATCGACGACATGAACCCGCAGGCGTACGGGTTCGTTATGGGGCGGGCGTTCGAGCTTGGCGCGCTCGACGTTTTTTTGACTCCGGTCCAGATGAAGAAAGAGCGTCCCGGCGTGCTGCTTACGGTTCTGTGTGAGCGGAACAGTTTCGATTCGATCTCCGATCTGTTGCTTCGAGAGACCACAACGCTCGGTCTCAGGTACTACGCGGCGCGGCGGCGAATACTCGACCGCGCGATAGAGACGGTGGAGACCGAATACGGAAGCGTGCGCGTCAAGGTGGCGCGCGAGGGCGGTCGCACGTTACACTTTCAACCTGAGTATGAAGATTGCGCGCGGATAGCCTCGGAGCGAGGCGCGCCGCTGATAGAGGTGCAGGCCGCGGCCATCGCAGCATTTCGCAAAGAGTCGAGGGCCGCCGTCGACGAGGATAATGGCTAACGCTAAGAAGAGCAACGGCAGTGTGAATGAGGAGGCCGCCTGTTCGGTCGATCTAGATAAAATCGAAGCGGGCGTGCGGTTGATACTCGAAGGCATAGGCGAAAACCCTGACCGACCGGGTCTTCGCGGGACGCCGCGCCGCGTCGCCTTGATGTACGAAGAGATATGCGCCGGGCTGCATAATGATGCGCGCGAGCTGCTGCACGTCATACCTGCCGAGACGCACGACGAGATGGTGATTGTGAAAGATATACCGCTCCAATCTATCTGCGAGCACCACCTGCTCCCGTTCACAGGGGTCGCGCACATCGCCTACATCCCCCGGCAGGGGCGTATCGTGGGGCTGTCGAAGCTCGCCCGCGTCGCCGATCTTATGGCCAAGAAACCGCAGATTCAGGAGCGGCTCACCACCGAAATCGCCGACCTGCTGTATGAGGAGCTACAGGCGACCGGAGTGATGGTCGTTATAGAGGCCGAGCACATGTGCATGGAGATGCGCGGGATAAAGAAGCCCGGCTCGAAGACCATCACGAGCGCACTGCGCGGAGGCTTTCTCAAGGACCCGCGCACCCGCGCCGAGGCGATGGCGCTCATACAGAATCACTAAAAAGTTTTATCCCGTTGGCAGTTGTAAGTTTTCTGGCCCGGCATACGGGGCCAGAGAACGTCAACTGAAGACTGAAAGAGTGAGAACCGATCATGGCAGATACTTTTTACGTCACAACACCGATCTATTACGTCAACGCCAGGCCGCACCTCGGGCACGCATATACCACGCTCGTCTGCGATTCGATAACGAAGTTCAAGCGGCAGCGCGGAATCGATTCCTACTTTCTCACGGGGACCGACGAGCACGGCATCAATATCGAGCGAGCGGCGGCGGCGCGCGGCGTAGAGATCAAAGTGCATGTCGACCAGGTGGTAGATGAGTTCAAGGCGGCGTTCGCCCGTCTCGGCATCGATTACAGCCAGTGGATACGAACCACCGATCCCGGTCACGAGGCGGCGGTCCAGAAGCTCTGGCGCATCCTCGATGAGCGCGGATACATCTACAAGGGCCATTACGAAGGCTGGTTCTGCGCGAGCTGTAATGAGTACAAGGATGTCGATGAGAAAGAGAAAGAGCCGACCTGTCCGATTCATTTGAAGCCGCTCGAAAGGCTCGCCGAAGAGAGCTACTTTTTCAAGCTCTCCGAGTTCGAGCGCCCTCTGCTTGAGCTTTATGAAGCGCGCCCCGATTTTGTGCAGCCCGACGTGAGGCGAAACGAAGTGATGTCGTTCGTATCGAGCGGGCTAAAGGACCTGTCCGTAAGCCGCGTCTCGGTCAAGTGGGGAATCCCCGTGCCGGGCGACCCTCAGCATACGATATATGTCTGGCTCGACGCGCTGTCGAATTATATTACGGCGCTCGGGTGGGGCGGGGACCACGACGAGAAATTCAAACGGTACTGGCCCGCGCTCCATCTCGTCGGCAAGGACATACTCAGGTTCCACGCCGTCTACTGGCCCGCCTTTTTGATTGCCGCGGGAGTAGAAGTGCCGCGCACGGTCTATGCTCACGGGATGCTGCTCAGGGGCGGGCAGAAGATGGGCAAGTCGCTGGGGAACGCCATCGATCTGAACGTGCTGCACGGCCATTTCACGAGCGACATGATAAGGTACTTCCTGCTGCGCGAGGTCGCCTTCGGGCAGGACGGCGAAGTGACTTATGAATCGCTCATCGACCGCGTGAACTCCGATCTTGCGAACGGGCTCGGCAACCTGGCGAGCCGCACGCTCACGATGGTGCGGAACTATTTCGAGGGCCGCCCGCCCCGCCCTTCAGCGAGCGAGACGGCGGAGGTGGCCGAGGTGCGTCTGGCCATAGAGCAGGCGAAGGCCAGGTTTGATGAAGAGTTCAACGCGCTCAACTTCTCTCGCGCGCTCGAAGCGGCGTGGGCGGGGATTGCGCGCGTCGACAAATTCATCACCGAGAGCGAGCCCTGGAAGCTCGCCAAGGCCGCCGATGCGCGGGACAGGCTTGAAAGCGTGATAGCGACCGCTTACGAGGCGCTCAGACATATCGTCATACTCGTGGCTCCCGTCTTGCCCGATAGCGCTCGCCATATCTGGGAGCAGCTCGGATTTGAAGGCTCTCCGCTCGAATCGAACCCGGCTAAGGCCCGGTGGGGCGAGCCCATAGGCGTCGAGACGATAGGGCGGATAAGCCCGGCATATCCGAAACTTGATAAGGACAAGATCATGGCTGAGATCGAAAAAGAACACTCCGGTCCTGAAAAACCGGCGACCACGGACGAGGGAGCGACTCAGGCTGTAGCCCCGCCGTCGCCTTCTTATATAACTATCGATGATTTTGCG
>DASTET010000763.1:0-10978 GCA_035709445.1 Blastocatellia bacterium
GACCGGAGCGCAGAAGAAGCAGTTGAGGAAGCGGCACACCGACAACACCGAGGCATATCAGCTTTATCTGAAGGGTCGTTACTACTGGAACAAGCGCCTCGAAGAGTCGCTTGCCAAAGGCATAGAGTATTTCGAGCGGGCCATCAGCAGCGATCCGAACTACGCGCTGGCCTATGCGGGCCTGGCCGACTCTTATAACCTGCTTACCGGTTACAGCGCGCTTCAGCCGCGCGAGGCGTTCCCCATAGCGAAGGCGGCAGCGATGAAGGCGCTGGAGCTGGATGACAGGCTCGCCGAGGCCCACACGTCGCTCGCTTACGTCAAATGCTGGTATGAATGGGACTGGAACGGCGCGGAGCAGGCATTCAGGAAAGCCATAAGCCTCAACCCCGGCTACTCAATAGCGCACCTGTGGTATTCGCTCTACCTCGTCGCGATGGAGCGCATCGATGAGGCGATAGCCGAAGTGGAGCGCGCGAAGCAGCTCGATCCGCTCTCTCTTATCATCAACCTGAACCTTGCGCGGATACATTACTTCGCCCGCGACTACGACGAGGCGATAGCTCTGTGCCAGAAGACCATCGATCTGTATCCTGACTTTTCGCTGGCTTACCGGCGGCTCGGCCAGACATATGTGCAGAAAGCAATGTATGACCGGGCGATAGAGGCATTCCACAAGGCGCTCTCTCTATCCGAGACCGACACGGATACGATGGCCGCGCTCGGCCACGCCTATGCGCTGACGGGCAAGCGGGCCGCCGCCGAAGGCGTTATCGAAGAGCTGGACCGCGTGTCCGGCCATCTTTACGTATCGCCTTACAGCATGGCGAGGGTCTATCTTGGGCTCGACGATAAGGACCAGGCGATGCGCTGGCTCGAAAAATCTTACGAGGAGCGATATGGGATACTGGTCTATTTGAGAGTAGAGCCCATCTTCGACAGCCTCCGCGCCGATTCGCGATTTGAAGACCTACTGCGGCGCATCTTTTCACCATCCAACAGCGGGATTCGCATTGCAGAATTCAACAAGCTAGATTAGTTTTAATTCGCGGCCTACTGACAGTCGGAGTGAAGAGGTATTGAATTCCGAGACGATTTCTCACTACCGGATACTGAGCAAGCTCGGCGCGGGCGGGATGGGCGAAGTCTATCTGGCTGAAGACACGAGGCTGCGCCGACAGGTTGCGCTCAAGTTCCTTCCCGCCTCATACCGGTATGACCCGGACCGCCGCGCCCGCTTCATGCAGGAGGCGCGAGCGGCCTCCGCGCTCAGGTCTCCGCAGATCGCCGCGATCTACGACATAGGCGAGCACGATGAAGCCCTCTTTATCGTGATGGAATATGTCAGCGGGGAGCTGCTCTCGAAAAGGCTCAGGTCCGGGCCACTCTCCGTAGGCGACGCAATAGACTTCTCGATACAGATCGCCGACGCGCTCGACGAAGCCCACACCCTCGGAATAATCCACCGTGACATAAAAAGCTCGAACCTTTTGATCAACGAGCGGGGGCGCATAAAGGTGCTCGACTTCGGTCTGGCAAAGTTTATGAAGCCGGCGAACAATTCCGACGAGACCAGCCGCACCATCTCAATCGGACAGCAGACCGCTTCGGGCATGGTCGTCGGCACCGTCTCTTATATGTCGCCCGAACAGGCGCTCGGGCGCGACATCGATCACCGGTCGGACATCTTCAGCCTCGGCGTCGTCCTCTACGAGATGCTCACCGGACGCCTGCCCTTTGACGGGGCAACCTCGACCGAGATCATCGACAAGGTCGTCCATCACGAGCCGCCCGCGATAGGGCGGCTCAATTACAGTGTGCCTCCCGAGCTTGAGCGAATAGTCAGAAAATGTCTCGAAAAAGACCGCTCTCGCCGTTATCAATCGACGCGCGAGATTCTTATAGACCTCAGCAGCCTGCAACGTGAAGCCGAGACCGCGCCTTTAAACACAAACACCGCTCCGGTATTCGCCTCGGGATCGGCACGCAAGGCGCGCTCGCGAAAGACGATAGACTCGCTTGCGATACTTCCGCTCATAAACGAGAGCAACGACCCCGACACCGAGTACCTCACCGACGGCATCACCGAGTCCATCATCAACAACCTCTCTCAACTCCCTCGCCTGCGCGTCATGGCCCGCTCCACCGTATTTCGCTACAAGGGCCGTCACGTAGATCCGATCGACGTAGGCCGAACGCTCGACGTGCGGGCCGTGCTGACGGGAAGAGTGCTCAACCGGGCCGAGAGGCTGTTGATAAGGGTCGAGCTCGTCGATGCGCTGGACGGGTCGCACCTGTGGGGTGAGCAGTACAACCGAAGGCTTGAGGACATATTCTCGATAGAGGAGGAGATATCGAGCGAGATAAGCGAGAAGCTGCGTCTTCGATTGACCGGAGCGCAGAAGAAGCAGTTGAGGAAGCGGCACACCGACAACACCGAGGCATATCAGCTTTATCTGAAGGGTCGTTACTACTGGAACAAGCGGACGGTCGAAGCGCTGAAGAAAGGCATCGAGTGTTTCGAGCAGGCGATTGCCGTTGATTCCCACTACGCGCTTGCATACACGGGCCTGGCCGACTCTTACAACATACTTGCGAGCTATAGCGCGCTGCCTCCGAACGAAGCGTTCCCGCTCGCGAAAGCGGCAGCGATGAAGGCGCTGGAGCTGGATGACAGGCTCGCCGAGGCCCACACGTCGCTGGCCTTCGTCAGGCTCGGTTATGACTGGGAGTTTGCGGAATCCGAAAGAGAGTTTCGGCAGGCTATCGAGATCAATTCCGGCTACCCGACGGCGCACCTGTGGTACGCGTTGATGCTTGCGGCGATGGGGCGTTTTGAAGAGGCGATGGCGGAGATAAAATGGGCCGAAAAGCTCGACCCTTTCTCGCTGCCTATAATCACAAACGTCGGGTGGATACTGCACCTCTCGCGCCGGTACGACGAGGCCGTCGCCCAGTATCGAAAGGCGCTCGATATGGACCCCAACTTCGTCCTCGCGCGGCGAAGGCTCGGGCAGGTCTTGAAACAGAAGGCTATGTTTGAGGAGTCGATCGAAGTGCTTCAAACGACCCTGCCGCTTTCGGAAGAGGACACCGAAACGGTCGCCTCGCTCGGCCACGCTTATGCCGTTTCGGGCCGGATAGAAGAGGCGCGAAGGGTGCTTGACGCGCTGGTGGCGCTATCCGAGCAGCGATACATTCCCGCCTATTTCATAGCGAGCATATATATGGGAATAGGCGAAAAGGACCTCGCGTTCGAGTGGCTCAATAAAGCCTGCGACGAGAGGTACGGTTTTCTGGCCTATCTCAACGTCGAGCCGTCATTCGACTGCCTGCGCTTCGACCCGAGATTTGCCGACCTTGTGCGGCGCGTCGGGCTCACCCCTTGAAATCTCCCGGCAGGTCGAGCCTGCCCGTGCTTGCGCGTATGCGGCCCTCATAGCGGTAGCAATCTATCTCCAGCCCGCTTATGGCGAAGTTTATCGGCGCAAATTTGTAGAGCCCTTCGGGCAGACCTGCGTGAGCGGCTGCGGTGAGAAGGATATCCTGACGACAGGCCAGGTCTTCGCCGAGTTTTGACGCGAGGTTCATCTCCTGCCCGAAGAGGTCTTCATCGCCTATGACCAGCGTGTCGCCATAACCTATGCCGATGCTGCCATAAATGTCGCGCTCGTCGGGGACGACGCTGTTGATTGCTTCGAAGGCGCGAAAGATATCGAGCGCGGCTTCGACCGCCTGCACAGGCTCTTCGAAGATGGCGAACAGGTTATCGGCTTCCTGTTTTATAACCTGCCCGCCGTTTTCGCGGACCGCCGGGACCGATGCCTCTTCCATCTGGTGGATCATGGCGAGATAGTGAATGATCCCGTGCTGAATCGTGAGGCGTGAAAACCCGCACATATCGAGCGCAAGGATGGCCACCTTGCGCTCGAAGGCACTGCGCAGCTGCTCGTCGATCTCCGCGACTCGATCGGGATACTGGTTGCGCTCGGAGAGCAACCTGCTCAACATCTCGCGCTCGCCCGAGCGCGGTAAAATATTTGCTCTGCCCATGACAGCTCGCTCCTGTTGAACCTGAGGTATTTCCTACTTGATGAACTCACGTATATAGCCGTTGATGAGCGCGGGCTTTTCGTGAATGACCCAGTGCGTGCCGTCAGGGATGCGCTTTATGGTCAGGTTCGGGACATACTTATCTAGTCCTACGAGGTTGCCCGTGAGCAGCGCCGTGTCCTTTTCGCCCCATATCACGAGCGTCGGCACCTTCACCTCGAACGAAGGTATCTGCATGCCCGACTCTATTCCTGGGTTTTGATCCGCGCCGGTCGGCGGCCCCACGCGCGCGGCGCGGTAATAATTCAAGCCGCCCGTAAGCGCGCCGGGTTGAGACCACGCTTCGATATACGCTCTCTTATCTTCTTCGGTGAAGTGGCCGGCCTTGAGCCCTTCGCCAAGCACTATCTGGACAAGCTGAGCGTAGTTATTGGCCGAGAGCACCTGCTCGGCTTGCGGGCTGCGGAAAAAGAGCATGTACTGGCTGGCCTTCTGCTGATCGGGGTTCTCGCGCAGCTCTCGCTGGAAGACGGCAGGGTGCGGCGCGTTGATTATCACGAGCTTTTCGAGGTACTCGGGGTGAGCTATGGCGAACGCCCAGGCGACTGCGCCGCCCCAATCGTGCGCGACGAGTATGAACTTTTTGTGGCCCAGTCTTTCGGCGAGCGCGCGAATATCTTCGACGAGGTATCTCACCTGATACTTTTCGAGCTCGGCGGGCTTCGACGAGAGGTTATAGCCGCGCATATCGGGGGCGACCGCCTGATGATCGCGCCCGAACTCTATGAGCTGGTTCTTCCATTCATACCAGAACTCGGGAAAGCCATGAACGAACATTATGAGCTTCCCCTTGCCCGCCGTCACGTAATGCAATTTGACGCCGTTGACTTCGGCGTATTCGTGTTTAAACATCTCGGTCCCTGTTTTCTGTTTGCTTGCGGTGTCGCCACCGGTCTTTTGCTGGCGGCCATTTGCGCCGGCCACAATAAAGGCGAGAGCCAGCCCGCAGGCTGCGAGGCGCGACAGGCGCGGTCTCCATTTAATTCTCATAATTATGTTACCTGCTTTCTTCAGATCATTTTTTGGCGCTGGGTTTAAGGTATTCTTGCGGCGGCCCTTCATAGATAGTGAAGCACCGCTGGCAACGATGCAGCGTATTGCCCGGAGCGGCCTTTGCTTTGACATCACTGGGGGCCGTATGCCATTGCTTTACGTGCCCGGTGCAGTTTTGCCCCTTCTCGTCTTTGACCGTACAGACTGTCTGCCCCGTCAGCAGCGGTCTGTACGCGCCGGTCTTTTCCGTAGGCGCCTGTATGTTTTTTGAGTTTATATCGGGCAAGCCGACTTCAGTCATCCAGTTTCACCCTCCGAGATGAATATCGCGTGCCGTATCTTAGCAAAGCCAGAAGCCAGAAGCCAGAAGTCAGAAGGCAGAATCTCCAGGCGGAATTCTCTATTCTGGGCTGTGATTAATTGGCTCACAATCTTCTGGCTTCTGGCTTCTGGCTTCTAATAATAAAGTATTTACTAGCCTGGCAAGTGCGGATAACATAGACGCCTGGAAAGGGAAAGGCCAGAGACTGCCACCAAGCAGCCCCCGCGTGTACCGGTCTATTACCTGGGTTTGTAATGTCGCAGCTATCAAGAGGGAATATCCTTGACCGCCTGGCAGGCGGCGAAAGTTTTCGCGCAGTCAATTTCGTCCGGGCCGATCTTTCGGCCCTCGACCTCGCACGTATAGACCTGAGCGAAGCCAACCTTCGAATGGCCGACCTCAATGGAGCAGACCTTACCGAAGCCCGACTGACGGGCGCATCGTTGAGCGGGGCCTCGCTCAACGATGTAAACCTCGTCGGCTCGAATATGATCGAGGCCAGCTTGATAGGCGCGCTCATGAAAGGCGCCGACCTGAGCCGCGCCGATCTTAGCGGGGCAGACCTCACCGGCGCATACCTCGAAGCAGCCCGTCTCGTGGGCGCCTACATGGTCGGCACCTTCCTGAACGAGACCGATCTCAGAAAAGCGAATCTGACCGGCGCATATCTAAGAATGGCGCAGATGGTCGGCAGCAATCTATCGAACGCGGTGATAGAAAACGCCGACCTCTCTCACGCCGATCTATCGGGGTCGAGGCTCAATCACTGTTGCCTGGCGGGCGCAAACCTGTCGGGCGCGAACCTGTCGGCCAGCGACCTTTCGCGCGCGGACCTTCGAAACGCCGACCTGACCGAGGCAGACCTGCGAGGCTGCAACCTGACGGGCGCAAAACTCCACGGGGTCAAATCGGAGAGGATCAAGCTCGATGACGCCTGGGCCGAATGGGTCGACCTGAGCCTTGACGGCAAAAAGGAGGATCGCGCCCTGCTCGAAGAAGTATTCGCAAACATAGTGGGCAGGCCCATGGCGCAACTGATGGTCGAAGGTCGCGTAAGCGACAGCGTCTGGGCAGTGATCCTCTCTCACCTGTGCGCGTTCCAGGCTGCCCACCCGCAAAGCTCCGATGTGAGATTAAAAGCGATTCAACACGGGATGAACTCGTCGGCAATATATCTTGAAGCCGACAGCGAGATAAGCCTCGCCGCCTACTTCGCAGAATTCGCAGATATCATGGGCAACGGCTCAAGCGAGCTTACAGGCAGGCTCGCTCCTGCGGTCACCGAACAAAGCGAGCGCGGCGTGGTCCCAAAAGAATTGCTGCCCGCGCCTCTGCAAAGGTTCTTCGACCGCGAAACGACAGACCAGCCCTTCAATCTCGAAGACCCTCTCGGCCTCAGAATAACCTCGCACGTCGAGGCGCTTCAGAACACGTCATTCTGGACGAGCGAGAAAGCCATCGCCATCCTTACTCCCGACCGGCGCATATGGCTCGAAACGGCTTCGAGCGATTCGCTCACGCTTCGCCCGCCTCACGGCTCGACCGTCGGCCTCGATCTCGTCCGCGGCCGTTTCACCACGCAAAAATAGTCTAGCGAGTCTGGCGCGTCTGGCGCGTCTGGCGCGTCGCTTTCGGGCTCGACCTCGCATAAATCAGATGTTGCAATGTAATCATCACCGTCAGGAGCGGGACGCGCTAGACTCTCGACTCGCCAGACTCGCCAGACTGTTTTCGGTGAGCAGTTGATAGATTTGAAGCCAGCGGCTATCGATTTCGGCAAGGGCCCTTTTGTTTCGCTCTATCGTCTTTGTGTCGCCGCGCCGGACAGGGCCTGTGAGGGCGCGCACAGGCCCTATAGAGCGGACGTTTGCAACCGTCGCTTCCACAAGCGGCAGCAACACCCTTCTCGATTTGTGCTCATCAAGCCCGCAGCGAGCGAGCATCTCAAGGCTGATGCTCAACAACGATACGACGCCCCCGGAAGCCATCACCGCCGCTGCGTGATAAAGCTCTTTCATCTCGGTATTTATCTCGAAGTGGCGCGCGCCGAGTCGGCGGACCAGCAGGCGGGCCGCGCGCGCAGCTCGCGGCGACCCCTCTATGCAAAAGTAAGACTGCCTGATGAGCGCGAGCGAGCGGGCGGGGCTCTCGAATGTTTGTAGCGGGTGGCACGAGCCAGTGCTTATTCCATATGCAATCAATGAAGAGAGCGCCTCGCTCGAAACCGCCCCGCTCGTATGCAGCGCGACCGCGCCTTTCAATGCTTCGACGTTCGATTCAATGAGGGCCACTGCCTCTTCTATGCGGTCGTCAGTCGTGGAGATCAGCAAGAGATCGGCAGGCGAAAGCAGCGCTCCGCGAGCCGCCTGGGGATTGCCCGCCCCGATGAACCGGACCGCTCTCCTGGCCGAATGCCGCGAGCGGCATACGACATCGCCAATCTCATATCCGGCTTCGCGCGCGAGGCGTCCTATCGTCTGCCCGACGCGACCCGCGCCTATTATCGTGATTCTCAAGACAGGCCTCCTTCATCAAATTAACGATTTATAATGAGATTCTAATCGGTCTTTAATCTAGGGAAAGTATAATTTTGATGCGGGAGAAGGCCAGGCTACAGGCTACTTCCTGAGAAAACCCCATTGTGTTAGACTTTAAGCGAAGGCGATCAAACCCGTGTGGTCGTTTTGCTAAAGCGCATTCGCCTTATCGACAGGAGTAGATCAGATGAGAATGAGCATATTAAAGCGAATAACAGTTATGATGCTGGCCGCGATTATTGCCGCGCCCGCTACTATGTATGCCGACGACAAGAAGCAGGACGACGGCAAAGCGGCTCCCAGCTCGAATACACCGGCTCCTAAGGGAAAGCTTGACGACGACGAGAACCCGCTTATGATCGGCAAGCGAAATATCAATAAGCGGCAGATAAACTTCTATTCGCTCGACAAAGAAGTGTCTATCGGCCGTCAGGTCGCAGCCGACGTCGACCGGCAGGCGAAATACATCGATGATCCGATAGTTACCGAATACGTAAACCGCGTCGGGCAGAACATCGTCCTGAATTCGGATGCTAAGGTGCCGTTTACGATAAGGGTGCTCGACTCGGATGATGTGAATGCGTTCGCGCTGCCCGGCGGCTTCTTCTACGTCAATAAAGGATTGATACTGGCGGCGGATAACGAAGCCGAGATCGCAGGCGTGATGGCCCACGAGATCGCGCACGTCGCCGCACGCCACGGCGTCGAGCAGGCATCGAAGGCCCAGATAGCAAACTACGCCATGATCCCGCTGATCTTCATGACGGGCGGGCTCGGCGCTATCGCATATAACGCGGCGCAGATCGGCGTGCCGCTCGCCTTCCTCAAGTTCGGGCGAGGCGCGGAGAAAGAGGCCGACAAGCTCGGCGCGCAGTATGCCTGGGCCTCGGGGTATGATCCGAACAGCCTTATAACTTTCTTCGAGAAGCTTGAGAAGAAAGACAAGAGCAAGCCGGGTACGCTGTCGAAGCTCTTCCGCTCGCACCCGCCGACACCGGACCGCATAGTCGAAGTCCGTGAGCTTATATCGAAGTTTCCCGACCGCGATGAGTACATAGTCAGCACGTCGGAGTTCAGTCGTGTAAAGGCCCGCCTGCTTCAGCTCACAAATGCGCGGACGCTGAACGCATCAGGCGAGCGCGATACGGGGCCCAAGCGGCCCACGCTCAAGCGGCGCAAAGAGGGCGATGATCAAACCCAGACTACTCAACCCGCGGATGATCAGCCCAAAGAGCGGCCTACGCTAAAGCGGCGCGATAGCGACGGCAAACCGGCAGACACCAAGCCGCCTGAGAAGAAACCTTAATACTTCAGTGATTTTTTAATCACTCCTCTATAAGCTGCGAGCCGGGGCATCATCGCTCCGGCTCGTTTTTTGTGTGTCGCAACAGTACTCTATCGCTTGCTTATCTGCCTGATAGCTTCATAAAGCGCGATGCCTGCGGAAGTGGCCAGATTGAGCGACCGCACCTTCCGATTCGGCATGGGAATCGTGAGACATCGGTCCCGGTTCGCGCGCAAAAGCTCGTCGGGCAGCCCGCGAGTCTCACGTCCGAAGACGAGACAATCGCCCCGCTGGTAGCGGAAATCCGTATAGGCTCGCTCCGCTTTTGTCGAGAAGTAAAGAAAGCGCGAGCCGCGAAGCGCGTCGTAAAGCGCGTCGATGTTCAGGTGGTAATGAATCTCCACCTCTTTCCAGTAATCGAGCCCCGCGCGCCGCACGGCTTTATCATCGGTCCGAAACCCGAGCTTTCCGACAAGGTGGAGCGGGGTGAAGGTAGCCGCGCACATTCTGGCAATATTGCCTGTGTTCGGAGGTATCTCAGGCTCTACAAGCGCGATGTGCAGTCCGGATGATGTGTCGGGAGCCGTGTCCATACAGTTAGCGCCGCCTCAGCCCTTACCGAATAGATTGTCGAGGGCGGCGCGCAGTATCTTTTTATGATCGAAGGCGAGAGCGGGCGGGCGGCGGGCAGGATGCCATCGCGCGTCTTCGGCATCATCAGCCGCTTTTGCTTCCACCTCGCCGGTGAGAAGGCCCGCGAAGACAACGCTCACGGTGTGGCCGCGCGGGTCGCGGCCCGGATCGCCGAAAGCGCCGACCTGTCGGAGCGTGATGTGATCGAGCCCGGTCTCTTCGCGCAGCTCGCGTGCCGCCGCCTTTTCGAGCGATTCGTCTTCATCTACAAAACCGCCGGGGAAGGCCCATTGCCCTTTGAATGGCTCGCGCGCCCGTTTGATGAGCAGGACTTCTACACGGTCTGAAGCCGCGCGGCGAAACAGCGCGATATCTACGGTCACCGAAGGGCGCGGGTAATCGTAGCAGTGCTTCTTTTTTCCCGGCTTCTTCTTTTCGCCCTTTTTTGCCAAGCTCGCACCTCGATTCAATCGGCCCCTATCTTTTCAAGCTCGCGCTCGAACGTTGCGCGGTCGCTTTCGCTGAAGAGGACGAATACGACCTTCTCGATCCCCGTGTCGGCATGCTCGCGCGCGTAGTCTCGCGCGGCGCTCAACATCACCTGCGCGCACTCATCAACAGGGAATCCGCCCACTCCCGTAGCAAGCGCCGGAAAAGCAATAGAGGCGCAGCCGAGCCGGTCGGCCACGGCAAGACTGTTCGTCGTCGCCAGCCGTATTATCGGCTCGCTCGACAGCGACCCCTCGCGTTTCGGTAAGAGGTGGTCTTCTTGGCGATAGCCCATCGCCGCCGCGTGAATGACATACCTGTTAGGCAGGCTGCCCGCCGTGGTCTCAACGGCCTGTCCGAGACTCACGGGGCCTTTCGCCACCGCCTCGCGCTCGACCTCCGGCCCGCCGCGACGCCGTATCGCGCCTGCCACGCCCGACCCCATCCATAACTCGGTGTTGGCCGCGTTGACTATTGCGTCTATGTCGCGCTGATCCGATATATCGCCCTGTCGAATCTCTATTCTCATAGCCCCGGCAACCCCCCTGATCTGCTCTCTCTCGCCAGGCGCACGAAAGCCTCAGCCGCGCCGGTCCCCGCTTCGCG
>DASTET010000764.1:0-4494 GCA_035709445.1 Blastocatellia bacterium
CATACCGCGTGATCCTGACGCTGGCCTTGGACAGATCGGTTGCAAATGCCGGTCGCTCCGTAGCGAGCGTGTCGCCGTTCGCGTCGATTCCCGTAGTGATATTAAACGGTGTGCCCGACGTTAGAAGGATCAAAGGGCTCAGGTTAACCCCCCAGGGCATGTTGAACGAACCGCCTACGTATGCCCTGTGGCGCATATCGAATATCGAGCGACTGAATTCATCCGTCAAATCATAGGTATTTGCCGGATAGGTGTTCACCCCCTCGGTATCACCATTCGCCTTACCCAGGACATATGTCGCAAAGAGCGTGTAGTTGCGGTTCAGGCGATTCAATACGCTTATTATGAGCTGGTGCTGTTTGAAGATGCCGCTCGATTCGTACTCAAAGATGTTGCCGACGTCTCCAAACGGCCTGACGCCGCTCGACGGATCGTTCCGGTCGAATGTTCCGGGCAATGGCGCATTGATGTTGCGCGTCCTCAGGTAATGTACACCCCGCGCGTTTAGATAGGTCGCCGTCAGCATGAACCTGTGTGGCAGTTGTCGCTCTACGCTGAGCGATGACACGATGGTGTAGGGAGAATCCAGGTCTTCAGCCCAAATCTCTGGCAGATCGAAGGAGACGCTTTATGAAAACACTTGACCAGGAAGATTACCTGAAGGGTTTCTTTCAACTTCTCTAAGGTAAGGATTTGATTTCGTGTTATTAGCATTGAGCGCTCAAGAATTGAGCAGAAGAGATGATTGCAAGAGCATGGCACGGCGTAACCGAGGCCGCGAAATCTGACGAGTATTTCGACTACCTGGAAGAGACAGGCATCGCCGAATATCGGGCTACGCGAGGGAACCGGGGCGTGTTTGTCTTGCTAAGGATTGAAGGTGATAAATCGCACTTCCTGCTGCTAACGATCTGGGAGTCGGTCGAAGCTATCAAGAGGTTTGCCGGGTCATATATAGAGCAAACCAGGTATTATCCTGAAGACGAAAAATATCTTCTGGAGCTTGAGCCGACGGTCACGCGCTACGAGATCTTAGCTCAGTTGTAGCCGCACGCCTGGTCATCCCGGCCGTTAGACGTTACTCTTTTGACCGGTATGTTTCAGGTAAGTAGCGAAATCATAATAGTCGGTCCGATGCACCAGAGCCGGCAGTTGCGAGCACACAACTATGGAATATAGATTTTTACAAAAGGAAAACTTCCCGCAATTATACTCTGCCTTTATCGAGGCTTTCTCTGACTATGTGGTTAAAATGCAGCCCTCGGAAGAACAGTTCTTTGAAATGCTGACACGAAGAGGTGTCAGATATGACCTCTCGGTTGGAGCTTTCAGCGGCCACCGGCTAGTAGGTTTCAATTTGAATGCCCTCGATCTATGGAAGGGCCGATTAACAGTCTATGATACGGGTACCGGAGTAATCCCTGAATATAGAGGGCAAGCGATCGCTTCCGAGATATTCGCATTTAGCTTCCCGAAATTAAAACAAGTATCGGCCCAACAATATATCCTGGAGGTAATCGATTCCAATCTATCAGCAATTAAGCTCTACAAAAAAGTAGGATTCCGAGAGGTTAGAAAGCTAGAGAGTTTTAGGTTGAGCGACAGTGTAAGAAGAAGCCTTAGCGAAGAGTCAACCGGGATAGAGTTGAGAATAGCACCCGAGCCGGACTGGGATCTGTTTCAAAGTTTTTGGGATTGGGAGCCATCCTGGCAGAACTCTATCAACTCAATTAAGAGAAGTTTGGATAATAAGGTACTGGTATGCGCATTCTCGGAAGGTTCCTGTGTAGGGTACGGTATTATATACCCATCAAATGGGGATATACCTCAGCTAGCAGTTAATAAGGGATATAGAAGACGGAGGATTGGGACTCAGATCCTGCAAAGCCTGGAGATGCAAATCAGGAATGGGCAATCCGGACGGATGGTAAACATCGATGCGTCAGCAGAGGGAACCCTGGGGTTTTGTAAAGCTGTTGGCATGCAAAAGATTGTCAATCAGTATGAAATGCTTCTAGAGCTATCGTGAAGCAGCAATGTCAACGCCTAACAGCTAATACAGCCTAGCTCCTTGCAGTTACCCGCCGCGCCCGGTGGTGCTGTGCGTTTGAGGGCTCATGCGAACTTAGCCTTAGATGAGATATATTCGTAGTATGGTTATTCGATTATGTATTCATTTGATTTTGACCCTGATCTTTATAGTGAGTTTTCACCAGCAGTCCCCGGCACAAGTCGCAAAGTTGTACCCGGTTGACGAGGCTGATCGCGATCCGTCTTTCTTCACCTTCCGGGCTAGACTCTTAGAGGCGATCCAAAAGCGCGATACGGCTTTCATCATAAGCATCCTCTCTCCGAACGTTAAGAACGGCTTCGGCGGCAATGACGGTATCGAAGAATTCAAAAAGTTGTGGAGACCCGATCATTCTGATAGTGAGTTCTGGAATACAATGATGAAGGTACTTGCATTAGGCGGAACTTTCGATGGGGCGGGCAGGTTTATGGCCCCTTATACATATAGCAAATTCCCTGATGAGATCGATGGCTTTACACATGGAGCAGTATTGGGAGAGAACGTGAGGGTGAGAAAAGAGCCAGCATTAGATGGATCAGTGGCAGGCACATTGTCATACGATATAGTGAAGGTGGTGGAATGGGGCGCTAAACAGGCAGTCGCAAACAATCAGAACTGGGTACTTGTATCGCTGAGAGACGGGGCGAAGGGGTACGTAGCAAAGACATACATTCGCAGCCCTATAGATTACAGAGCGGGATTTGAGAAGAGAGATGGCAGATGGATGCTGACGTTTTTTGTGTCAGGAGATTAGGTGGGGCCTGTAACGCCATCTAACAACCCTCTCCGGCCGAGTCCGACACGCACACCTTGAATCAATTACGAGCCGGCACGGGAGGGGTAACGAGAATGTTGCAAAGCTCCCGGCTTACTTCACTGTCTATCATATGGAGGACGTAATGAGCGAAGAAACAAAGCACGGCAAAACAGCAGGTGACCATCCGAACCAAATCAGGCGCGTCGTTACGGGGCGCGACGAATCGAACAAGTCAGTCTTCGTCTCGTTCGGCTCGACGCCTCGGGTGATCACGTTTGATACGATGCCCGGCACTATTTTCTGGGAAATGTATGCAACAGACGAGATGCCCACGCTCTCGGGTCAGGAGCCTGACCCGATCCACGGCTTACAGAGATTGACACCTGGTCCGCATGGCTCACGCTTTCGCCTGGTTCAGTTCGCTCCAGGCCTTCCTGATGGGTCTCGGATCGATCCCGAAACCTTCGACCTGATGAAGAAAGAGGCGCTCGGAAAGCTGCCCGGGCTTGCAGAGCACCTTGAGTGGGACAACTTTCCAATGCATACGACCGACACTCTCGACTACGGGGTAGTGATTCGGGGCGAGATCATTCTTGAGCTGGATGACGGGAAGAGTGTTCACCTTCGGCAGGGGGATTGTGTTATTCAAAACGGCACACGCCACCGGTGGAACAACCCGCTAACAGAACCGTGCCTGATGGCTTTCGTGATGATCGGCGCAAACCGTAAACTGGGGCGGGCCCGCTGAGCGCAAGCGCGTACGACCGGCCCTGCCGGGCAGTTACGAATCGCTCTTTCACGACACGCGATTACCGCACTTCTTGCTAGGGCTGCGCTGCGCGAGCCGCTGCTGGAGCGCGCCATAGGTGTTATCTTCAAGCCGGAGACCGAGCGCTTAAGCCATTATTTCCACGCGAGCCTGCCCGATCAATTCGATGCCGTGCTCCACTTCGGCACGACGCGAGCTGTCGAGCCTCTGGAGCGCACAGCCGAATGGGAAGCGGGAGAGGTGCCGGAAACATATCCTTCCGGGATGTAGATCGATTTAGGAGGATTAAGAATATGCCAACCGAAGAGATTCCGCGCAAAGATTGGGCCACATTCTTCGACGGCTTCAGCCAGCGACATCAAGGATGGCTGGTGACGGTGGAGGTGCTGGGCCCTGACATAGGCGATCTGGTGGAAGCGCGCGAGCTTCCGTTAGAAGGCATAACTGCCGAGCTGAGTGATTCTGGTGAAGATGAGGTAGAGATCTTTGTCGGCACAAATCCGGATTCGCACGTGTCGCATAAGATCACCGCTCCTGAGCATGTCTATCTGAAGCAGACTGAGCAAGGCGCAGACGAGTCGCTGGAGATAGCCTCTAGAGAGATAGCGGCTATAATCAGGTTCCGTTCGGCGGTCCCGCCTGAACTGGTGGATGGATTGGCATAACGGTCGCGACGCATCCCGGCCGCCTTCAACCGAGAGGCTATCGAGCAAGCTCGTTGCCCGCTTCGGATCGCGTCTACAGGAGCGGGCATCAATGCTTCTCGAACCGGCCAGTCTTTTCTGAGATCTTGATGCGGTAAAGAATGCCGTGCTGGGTGGCTGTCTGCATCCGGTAGAGGACATATCCCTCAAGGGCATGCGAAGCTTCAGGGCTTTGAGTCTCAATTAAAGGCTC
>DASTET010000765.1:0-3466 GCA_035709445.1 Blastocatellia bacterium
GAGGCGGCGCGGGCATCCCTCGCGCAAGCGCAGAATAAAGATGTGTGTGCGCGCATACCATTGCTGGCATCAATAACTTTCCGCCCAGGTCTATGACCTCTTCACCTTCAACTGTTTCGAGGCTTGTGGACCGCGCGGCGATTGTCTCATTTGACACGCGCAGGTCGCCGCGCTCGACCGCGGGCGGATCGAAAGATACGAGAGTTGCTGATCTGAAGAGCATATCGATCTGAGATTTCAAATTTGAGATTTGAGATTTGAGATGTCCGCGTCCGGTCGAATTCGCAAAGGCTCTCTCACCGCCCGCCGGGCCGTTTCGACATCCTTCAATCCGTTTCCTGTTATGACGAGCATCACGCTCTCACCGGGCCCTATCTCGCCTTGCGCTACCATCTTTAAGAAGCCTGCGAAGGAGGCCGCCGCCGCAGGCTCGGCGAAGACGCCCGACTCGCGGGCCAGGCGGCTTATGCTCGAAACGATCTCGTCATCGCTCACCTTTACCCCCCGTCCGTTCGATTCGCGCATCGCGCGAACCGCCTTGGTCGCGTCGCGCGGGCGGCCCACGTTTATGCTGTCGGCAATCGTGCGGGCCGGGCCGGGCCGCACGCGCCCGTCGCCGTCTACAGCATCGACTATTGCGGAAGCGTTTTCGGCCTGCACTCCTACGAGCTTTGGGAGCCGCTCGATGAGACGCAGCCGGTAAAGATCGTTAAAGCCTTTCCACAACCCTCCGATGATGCAGCCGTCGCCCACGCCTACAAAGACGCGGTCGGGCACGTTCCAGCCCATCTGCTCGGCTATCTCAAGCGCGGCTGTCTTCTTGCCTTCGGTCATGAAAGGATTGAACCCGGTGCTTCGCTGATACCAGCCGAACCTTCGGGCCGCTTCGAGGCAGAGGTCGTATGCCTCGTCGTAGGTGCCTTCGACAAGAACGACGCGCGAGCCATATACGGCAAGCTGAGCGATCTTTGCCGGGGGCGCGGAAGCGGGGACAAAGATGACCGACTCCATCTGCGCGCTCGCGCACATCCCGGCGAGCGCGCTCCCGGCGTTGCCGCTCGATGCGGTTGTGATTATGCGAGCCCCGGCCTCTCTTGCTTTGACGACCGCCAGCGCGCTCGGCCGGTCTTTGAACGAGCCGGTGGGGTTGCGGCCATCGTCTTTTATCAATAGCTCTTTTATGCCAAGCTCGGCGGCCAGACGTTTGAGATTATAGATCGGCGTCCATCCCGTTTTGAGCTGAGGCGGGACGGAGGGATCTTCAACCGGCAGCAGCGCGCGATAACGCCATATCGAAAAGTCATGATCTGCGGCGAGGCTCGCTTTGCTCAGACGCCTGCTCACCCGGTCATAATCGTATTGCACATCGAGGTTGCCTCCGCACGACGGGCAGGTGTACTCGACATCGCGCGGGCCGTGCTCGCGGGCGCATTCGACGCATATGAAGCCTGTAACATTGCTCATCGGCAGCCTCACATCCAACAGCGCGAGCGGAATTATGCTGACTCGCGACCAATTATTCAATGACCGGCAGCGAGACATCTGCGGCTATCGGTTTGTGGTCCGACAGCGGGGCCCCTTTGTGGGACAGCCCCGAAAAGGTTGTCGGCGAGATGCTCTCTACTCCGGTCAGCTCGTCTCTCATCTCGCCAGCGCTTAGCGGCCTCAACCCTCGCGCCGCGAGCCAGTCGAGCCTGAACCTGAGCAGCAGACCCTCTGGCCCTACACGTCGCATCGCCCAGCCGCGAACCGGAAAGGGGAGCCGGTTTACGTCATCGAGGCTTGAGACTATCGAGCTGCTCGTCGCGCGATCATCGTTGAAGCTGGCAAGATCATAACCGTGACGGGCCAGCTCTTTGAGCGCGGGCTCTCGCGGATGAGGGTCGAGCAGCCTCGAAGCGAGCTTGTGCGGATCGCTCCCGAATATCACCGCGACGTTTTTTATCGTTCGCAGCCTTGTGCCACGCGCAAAGGTATGGGTATTGAAATCGCCGCCGATGATGATGGGGGCGCTGTTGTCGTGTGGAGTGCGCCGATCTATTGCCTGAAGCAGCGCGCTGATCTGCCTGCCCCTGCACGCGGGAGTGTTGACTACATCGAGATGGCTTGTGGCCGCAGTCATCCGTCCGCTCGAAAACTCCAGCTCGAGCAATATGGCGTTTCTGCCGCCGAGCCTTCGTTCGGCGCTCTCGAAATTGCTCTCGCACCGGGGGAGACGAATTATTCGGGGGTTGAAGAAGTCGTGCCGGGTCAGGATAGCGTTTCCATGAAGCGCCGAGGTGTTCTCTCCGGGCAGGCGTGCCTCAGCGCCCACGCCTTTCGTCAATTCCAGGTATTCGACGCCGTAGACGAGATGGGCTTCGAGCGCGTCGGCCAGCTCTTTTGCCACGTTGCGATTTTCTGACCGGACCATCCCCTCGTCAAGCTCGTTGAGGAGCAGAAGGTCTGCATATCGCAAAACGGGGTGAGTGTTCAGCACCTCGATTATCCCTTCGAGCCGCGAGCCGCGCTCGATGTTCCACTGTACGACCCGAAGAAACGACCGGAGACGCGGCCTCACGGCAGGCGAGGCATAGATCACGGGCTCGTTGAAAAGGCTTCTCAGCCGTTCTTCATAACGGAGATAGGTGGGCGAGGCCCGCAGCTCTTTGAATGAGCTGAAACGGGCGAGGTCGCGGGCCAGGTCCTGATTGTCGCGGGTCGAGTTCATCTCTTGATCTATAGAGCTTGAGCAACCAGACAATCAAAAGCATACTCTAAGCCGGGGCGCAGTTGCATCGTTTTTGGTATTCTCACCCTTGCAGGAGAAAACCATCTTATGAGGACCAGTACAATGGCGGACGTAGCTATCAGCAGAACCGGCAGGCGTTCTTTCAGGCAGGCAGAGTTCCTTGTATTCAGCATAGCGATATTTGTGGCCAAATCCTTCTTGCTTGTAAGGCTGCCTTACAGGACATGGGATGTGAATGCTTTTTACACGAGCCTGATACTGATAGCGTTCTATTGCTATTTCCGGTTCCGGTACGGGATAACCCCGCCTGCGATAGTCGTCTTCTTTCTTGGCGGGGCGGTGGCGGTCGACGTGGTAGGGAATTACCAGCAGCTTTACGGGCTGAAGTTCGGCCCGGTGAAATTCGACGAGTTCTCGCATTTCATCACCTCGGCATTCTCGCTCGTCCCCACGATGTGGCTGCTCAGGGCTACGACGAGGCGATTCGGGCTTATACTGCCTTTGAACCTCCTGGCCTTCTTTTCGGTCTGCATAACCTTCAGCTTCGCCGCTTATTACGAGATCCTCGAGCTATGGGATGAAAAATTCTATGGCGACTTCACGCGACTCTGGACCCCTCAAGACAGCGCCAACGATCTTCAGTTCAACCTGGCGGGCATAATCGTCGCCGCGCTCCTGTCAGCGCTCTACTACAAGTCTAGCGAGTCAAAAACAGTCTAGCGAGTCTGGCGAGTC
>DASTET010000766.1:0-4710 GCA_035709445.1 Blastocatellia bacterium
CTGGGGTCGGAGTTTGCTAATTGATTATCAATGATTCAGCGTTCAACTTGCTTTCGACACCAAATCCCTGACCCCTGCCCCCTGCTATTCATCTGCAATTGAAGTTCACCGAGCTTATTCGGATATCATCGATGAACCAGCCGGTATAGCCTTCCAGGATTCCCGTCGCAAAGTCGAAGCCTGCAAGGAACCGGAGGCGTATCTGCTGGCCTGCAAAATCGTCGAGATTGACGACTACCTGTGAGAATACGCCTGCCCGCCCGCGTGAGGTCCACGCCTGGCGACTCCCTAGCGGGTTCTCGCTCGCTTCAGTCAACTGGCCGTCATAACCGCCTACGATCACCCGCGAGCCGAGGTCCTGCCAGGTCGAGCCGCCATCCGTGGAAATCTCAAGCACTCCTCCGTCAAAGCCCGGCTCAAAGTTGAAGATGTGAAAGAATGAGAGCCGCACGCGCCCCGCGTTCTCGGGGATGGCGATCTTTTTCTTCATCGTGAGGGTGGAAAGCCGAAAGTCGTTCTCTTCTTTCCCCGGGTCGACCGTGTGATAAGAGCTGGTCCCGCTGTTGCCTGTGATCGAATTGAGATTGAAACCCTTCTTGGCCTTCCATTTTACGCGCCGGCTGTCGACGTCATCGTCGAGCAATACCTGCTCTGAAGCGGGACGGCCCACCTGTACTCGAACCGGAAGCTTGATATCGCCGAACGGCGTGGAGAGCGTAAGAAGAAATTCCGCCACCGAGCCGCAGCGCAGATTTGAAGGGACCCGGATGGCGAAACCCGTTTCGTTTGCCGCCGAATGCCCCGCACCTATCACGGGATAGGTTGAAGCCGCGCGCTCGCCTGTGGCGAGCGCAAGAGTCGCAGATGAGATCAATGCCTCCGCCGTCTGTGACTCGTTGAAGAGCGTCACCGAGATCGAAGCGTTCTCGCCCGGAATCAGGAAGGGGTCCATACTCCCGTCCGTATGAGAGACGTTGATGCCCTGAGACGTTGAGTCACCCTTCACGACCGTTAGTAACGGGACGGGCATCTCTCGACCGTTGGTTATTACAAGCGCGAAATCCTGGTCAAGATCATTCGAGTTTCCGGGCACGCCATCGCCCGCTATTATCGTGGGCCATACCCGCACGACGAACGGGCCTGTCACTCCCGCCGGAAGCCTCACGCCCTGAGTGTTGTTCAAAAAATCCTTCTGCCCGCCCGGCGTCGAATACTGGCCGTTGAAATGGTTCCCGTTGTAGAGGACCCCGCCTACGATGACTTCCAGGTTTAGCTGGTTGATGTAGGGCGCGTTCGAGTTGGGGCTTCCGGGCGGGTCGTTCCAGGAGAGCATGACGCGGAACTCTTTTGAGGGATCGCTTACGACGCCGGTGATTTCGAAGGGTGCGCCGCCGCTTTGATTGAACGTGCGAGAGTCGCTTTGGTCATAAATGATGCGTTCGGACTGTTCGAACATGCGAGAGAGGCTCAAAAGCCCCCACCCCTGTCGCGCTCCCGGAAGGCTGTCTCCTCCAAACCTTCCCGCCACATATCTGGTAGAGTTGAGTATGAATGCTTTGACCAGAGCGGGGCTCGGGTCAAAGCCGTGCTTCGTCCGCAGCCATTGATAGGCGAGGGCGGCTGCGCCCGAGACCATGGGGGCCGAATGGCTCGTGCCCGAAGACCATGTGTAGCGGGTCTGCCCCGATGGGAAATACCTGTCGCAAACGCCCAGTTCGATTTCGGGCTTGGCCGAGTAAAAAGGGTCCTGCGGGACCGCGCCCGTCATGTGTGTCCCCGGCGCTACGAGGTCGGGCTTGTACCGGCCATCCTGGACCGGGCCGCCCGATGAGAAGACGATTATGTCGAGCGCGTTGTCGGCCCCTGACGCGGGCACACCGCACCCGTCTCTGAGGCTCTCGCCATCGGGCCCGGTCGCTCTAAAGTTTTCGCTCGCGCCTACCGCGATCACATTTTTGGCCGTCGCCTGGTTGCCGATCGATTGCGGTTCGCTCTGCCCGTCGTTTCCCGCAGCAAATACAATCACCATCCCCTGATTGCCGGGCTGGTCCGGGTCCGCATCGCGAACCAGAGAGTCGAATATCCGCGCATCCCCGCTGTAGATGTTGCAGAACCCCGTGAACAGGTCGCACGACCCCCAGCTGTTGTTCGATATCCGCGCGCCGTTTCGATATGCCGCCGATATGTAGCTTGTGAAGGATACGCCGAAGCCGAACTCGGACCTGTCATTGAATATCTTCGAGATACCTACGCGCGCGAAGGGGGCGATGCCAAGCCCGTATTGAAATCCGAGCGAATCGGCGAATGCGCTCCCCGAGTTTATATTGAAGCCTCCGATTATCGATGCGTTGATCGTTCCATGCCCGAGCGCGTCATGAACGGGCAGCGTTCTCAGATCGTCCGGGTGAAAATCGGAGTCTCTTGAGAAATCGAACAGGTAAGCGATCCTCGAATTGCCCGACTGATCCAGAAAGTCCTGGTGCATCAGGCGAAAGTCTTCCGAGCCGATATCGAACCCGGTGTCGGCCACGTCGACTGCGAAATCGAAGTTTGAATTGAAGCCGAGCGAGTTGAGGAACGGAAGAAAACCCGGATGCGATGGGCGGTTGACGACTATGTTGTTTACGGACTCCTCTGTGACCGCCCCGGCGACTATCTGGTTCGCGCGCTCGTCGCTCAACCTTATGCGTGCCCACGGCTCAATCGAAATGACGCTCGCGGCGCGGGCCACGTCTTTAAGCCGGGAAGGCTCGATCCTCACCTTCAAGTGAACTGTGCCTGCGGCGCGCAAAGCGGGCATGAGCGTCTGCTGTGCTATCGCCTCGATCTCTGCGACGGCCCGATCCGCTTCCGGAGAATCGACCATCTCGATAGAGACTGAGAGCGGCTCTCGGCCTTCGAGCCGAAGCCTTGGGTCGAGCTTGTACGCGGGATGAAAGGGAGCTTCCCACTGAATTATGCCCGTCTGCCCGTCGAGCGCGCGGATTCGCGCAAGCTCTCCGGTCGAGGCCCACACCAGGTAAGCATTGTTCGGGATATAAGAGACGATCTTCGCGCCGGATGATTTCAGCGCATCGACCATCGAAGGGGTGGGCGGCCCGGTCAACTGGACCAGGTGGAGCGATCGCGAAAGAGAGCGGGGCTGTTTGAGGTCCGAGCTGACCTGAGGCTCCGGCCCGGTCGTATCGATCTGGCCGCGCCTGAGCAGTATCAGGTTCATATCATCGCGCACTATGGCGCGTTCGAGCGCGGCTGAGTCGAGAGAGGCGAGAGCAGAATCCGACGCCTCGATAAGAGTATAAGCGCCGTATTTGCGAAGCCGCCGAGCCTGTCCCGTCGCCAGTATCTTCGCTTCCACCCAGCCCTCGCCGCTTGCGACCATCAGCTTGCGCATCGAGCCGGGGCTGCGATAAGAGAGCGGGGGCGACGTGGCGCGCACGCGCGAACGGTATTGACTTGCGCCCTCGCGGTCGAGCGAGCCTTCGATTCGATTGCGGCCCTGCTCAGAATGCGTCCGGGTCGCGCCCGCCGCAGTGAGCGCCACGAACAGTGACAGGATCAGCGTAGCCCTGAATAACGACTTTTTCATATTAGAAACTCTCTGCGCGCGCTTGTAATGATCAGGGGGCGAAATCGAGTCATTAACTTTATCGTATCTCCCGGCCCTGTCAAGTTTTCCGGCGATGGCAGAACATTGTTTGACAAAGGGGTATCTCAAACTTAGAATCGCGTGACAAGCGAAGCCTGATTATCTTGACTGAGGGTTAACCGATGACTGGCGGGAGCGTTCGATTACTTCTAGTCTCGATTGTAATAGCCATTGCTGCGCTCCCGGCGTCGGGGCAACAGAGGCCGCTTCTCACCGAAGACGTCGATATAATCAAGCCCGGCGTGATTCGCATCGAGTCGGGTTTCGAGTTTCTTCAGGACCAGACATTCCCGCTCTCAGGCTTGCGCGGCGATCTTACGAAGCTCGCGGATACGAGGTTGAGCTTCGGGCTTGCTCCGAACGTCGAATTTCAGATCGAATGGACGGTCCAGAATTTTCTCTCTATCAATGAGCAGGGGCCGACGTCGATACCGCTCAGGCTTGGCCGAAACAACGCGGACGCCAACGATGTCGGCGATGTTACCTTGTGGATGAAGATGAAGCTTCGAAACGAGACTCGCCGCATACCGGCTATGGGTTTTCGTTTCGGCGTGCGGCTTCCGAACACGGACCAGACTCGCGCGATAGGAACGAACACGACAGATTTCTTTGCGATGATCACAGCAGGCAAGCGGTTTAGAAACGAACGCCTGAACCTCTTTGGCAATATCGGGCTTGGGATATTACAGGCCCCGCTCGACCGCTTCACCCAAAACGACGTCCTGCTTTACGGGCTGGCCGGCATATACCAGGTAAACGACATGCTCAATCTCGTAGGCGAAGTCAACGGCTTTCATTCGACCCGCAGAAGGACCCCTCTCGGCACCGAAGACTATTCCGAAGCCCGATTCGGAGCGCAGCTTCGCGCTCTCGGAGTTCGCTGGAACGCAGCCGGCATCTTCGGCCTCTCTGACCGCGCCCCAAAGACCGGGTTTTCGCTCGGCATCACATACGACTGGGACGCATTCACCCCCATCAAGTAAGTCTGGCGCGTCTGGCGAGTCGAGAGTCTAGCGCGTCGCTTCAAAGAAAAACATCGCATAAATCAGATATTGCAAAGT
>DASTET010000767.1:0-3961 GCA_035709445.1 Blastocatellia bacterium
GCTTCAGGACGAATTGACTCGCGGCGTCGTTGCCGCGATGAGCCTGAAGCCTGGGGCGGAAGCAGAGCGGCGGCTTGCGAGGCACGAGACTACGAACGCCGAAGCGTATGAGGCATACCTGAAGGGGAGGTATTATTGGAACAAGAGGACGGGAGAGGGGCTGAAGAAAGCGATAGAGTATTTCGAGCAAGCGACAAGGCTGGACCCCGATTACGCGCTGGCATACTGCGGGCTGGCGGATTCTTATAATCTGGGTGTCTGGTACATCCCGATGCCCGCAAGCGAAGCGGTGCCTAAGCTGAAAGCGGCGGCAGGACGAGCGATTGAGATCGACGATCAAATCGCCGAAGCCTACCTGGCAATGGCAAACGCATATTCATTTGAGTGGAAATGGGAGGAGGGCGGAGCATCGCACCGCCGGGCACTGGAGCTTAATCCCGGTCATGCGACGGCGCACCACTGGTACGCGCTCTATCTTGCATTAATAGGTCGCCTGGACGAGGCCATAGAGGAGATCAAGCGGGCCAGAGAGCTCGACCCGTTATCGCTTGTGATAAATACGGACGTGGGATGGGTCTATTACCTCGCCCGCCGTTATGATGAGGCGATAGACCAGTATAAAAGGGCGCTTGAGCTGGACCCGAACTTCACGCTCGCGCGTTTCGACCTGGCGCTCGCCTATTCCGAGAAAGGCATGCACGATGAGGCGATAGCGGAGATGAAACAGGCCGAGGGCCGGGGAAGCGATTACCTCGCAGGGCTCGGGTACGTCTATGCCAGGGCCGGAAAGCAAAGGGAGGCGCTTGAGTCGCTCGGTGAATTAAAGAGACTTTCAAAGTGGCAGTACGTGCCGCCCTATCACTTCGCGTGGGTATACACGGGGCTAGGTCAGAAAGACCAGGCGATTGCGATGCTCGAAAAAGTTTACGAAGAGCACACGCAACACGTAGTCGATTTCAAGATGCACCCCATGTTCGACCCTATCAGGTCAGACCCGAGATATCAGGACCTGCTCAAACGAATCGGCCTTCCGGATTGAGACCTGAGGTCTCAGATTCGAGATCTCAAATCTGAGATCAATGTCTTCAGTCGGGCGGCGACAGAATCGAGAGGCACGTCCTCGCTCGTGCGGGTCGCGCGGGTCGTCAGCTCGACTTTGCCTTCCTTGATCTTCTTGCCGACTGTTATCCGAAACGGCACGCCTATCAGATCGGCGTCGTTAAACTTCACTCCCGCGCGCTCGTCGCGGTCATCGAGCAGGGCTTCGACGCCCGCCTCTTCAAGCTCGCCGTACAACCGCTCGGCGGCTTCCGAGAGCGCCTGGTCTTTTACGTTGACCGGCGTCAAAACGACGTGAAACGGCGCGATAGATACGGGCCATATCATCCCCGCTTCATCGTTGTAAAGCTCGACGGCGGCAGAAAAGACGCGCTCGACGCCTATGCCGTAGCTCCCCATCACTATGGGGGCTTCGCTCCCGTCGGCGGTGAGAACGCGCGCGCCCATGCTATCAGAGTACTTTGTGCCGAGCTTGAATAGGTGGCCGACCTCGACGGCTTTGACCACGTCGAGCGGGCTCGCGCATTGCGGGCAGCCTTCGCCTCGGCGGACCGAGCGAAGATCGGCCCAGAGATCTACGTTGATGTCGCGCTCTATGGAGACGCCGCGCAGGTGATGATCATCCTTATTTGCGCCGGTCGTCATGTTGCGCCGACCACGGAGCGAGTTATCGGCAATCACGCGGTCGACTTTGCCGTGTGACGAGCGGGGAACGGCTACGGCCCCGAGCGAGCCTGCCGAAGCGCCCATTGCCTCGCGTATCTCGTCCGGGTGCGCCGCCCTCACGCTGATGGCGCCGGTCGCGTCCATCAGCTTCGTCTCGTTCAGCTCGTGATCGCCCCTGAGCAGCACGAGCGTCAACCTGTGATCGATCAAATAAACGAGGGTCTTTATCTGGCGGTCAGCCGCCGCGCCGCCGGGGAATGTGGTGAGGTCTTCGATGGTCCGCACACCGGGAGTGGGAAACTCTTCGGGCGCATCAGGGCCCTGCTCGTCGATGGTCTCTGCAAGCCTGGAACTGGCCTTCTCGATATTGGCGGCGTAACCGCACTTCTCGCAGACGGCTATATAGTCTTCGCCGGCTTCGGTCTTTACCATGAACTCGGTCGACTGGCTCCCGCCCATCGCGCCCGAAGAGGCTTCGACCGCTATATATTTCAGACCGCAGCGAGCGAATATGCGGCAATAGGCGTCGTGCATATCCTGAAACGAGCGGTCGAGCCCCGCGCGGTCGATGTCGAACGAGTAAGCGTCCTTCATAGTGAACTCGCGGACGCGCAGGAGGCCGGATTTCGGTCGCGCTTCGTCTCGGAACTTGGTCTGAATCTGATACCAGACCTGCGGCAACTGCCTGTAAGAGTTTATAGAGTGGCGCGCTATGGCTGTGAATATCTCTTCGTGGGTCATGCCGAGACCCATCTCCGCGCCCTTGCGGTCGCGCAGGCGGAACATATTCTCGCCCATGACGTCCCAACGGCCCGACTCTTTCCATATCTCCGCAGGGTGAATAGCGGGCAGCAGGAACTCCTGCCCGCCTATGCGGTTCATCTCTTCGCGGATTATATTGATTACTTTTAACCGCACTCGCTGGGCGAGCGGCAACAGCGAATAGACGCCCGCCGTGAGCTGCCTTATATAGCCTGCGCGCACAAGCAGACGGTGGCTTACTACCTCGGCATCCGCCGGGTCTTCGCGCAGGGTGGGAACGAACAGGTTTGACCAGCGCATCTTCAGGTTCTCCTCAAACAAAAAAAACAATAAGAAAATATACAGAAGTCAGGAGTCAGAAGCCAGAAGCCAGAATCTTTCGCCTCACCTCTCGATTAAAAGCGAGTGATAAGAGTTAGCATAAGCCCTGACCGGCTTCTGGCTTCTGGCTTCTGACTTCTGGCTTCTTATTGTTGACAAATGGCGTCGCGCGAAAGTACCCTTTTTTTGAATTTTTCTTTAGAACAGGAAAGTTTAGCCGTCTGATATATGAAGCAGAGCATTAAAGTCAGAGATTACCCCGGTATTGGCCTTGACGACGATCCCGATATCGAAGTTGTTTACCCGGAAGAGACGGCCCCCGTGGCAGGGCTGTGGGCCGAGATCAAATCGATAGCCCGCGACATAGTCTTCGCCGCAGTGATGGCCGTCTTGATAGTGGTCTTTATCGTGCAGCCGGTCAAGGTCGAAGGCACATCGATGCTGCCGCGTCTGGAAAACGATGAGCGTATCTTCGTCAACAAGTTCGTCTATAACTTCGACCAGATCGAGCGCGGAGACATAGTCGTCTTCTGGTTTCCCGATGAGCCTTCGAAATCCTTTATAAAACGGATCATCGGGTTGCCCGGAGAGCGCATAAGCATGGACGCGCGCGGCCAGCTCTATATCAACGGGCGCGAGGTCGATGAGCCCTATCTTTCGCCCGAAAGGAACCGTAACCCGCGCTCGATCCCTGAGACCTATATAAAGCCGCATTACTATTTTGTGATGGGCGACAACCGCGACGCCTCCAACGACAGCCGATCCTGGGGGCTGGTGCCCGAAAAATATATATACGGCAAGGCCATGTTCAGGTACTGGCCGCTGCAAAGAATAGGCCCGCTCGACTGAAATTATTAACGGCTGCGAGCCTGAGCTGTGAGCCTTCGGGTTCAAGGCTCAGGTGCGGCTCATAGTTCTATTAAATGGGTTCCAGGTTAAAACCGTTACTGAAGCTTTTCTATAATCCCCTGCAAGCGATGGCCGAGATAGGCGGCCAGTCGAGCTACGTGGCAGGCGCTGTAGTGGCGCTCGTCGCGTCGATTCTCTATGACGCTTCTTTGAACCGGCACGTCTGGAGGATGATGCTCGACCCTACAGGCGCGCCGGGCCTGTCTGTAAGGCCGCGTTTCAGCCCGTTCTCTCAAATAATCGG
>DASTET010000768.1:0-5469 GCA_035709445.1 Blastocatellia bacterium
GAAATTAAAGAGTCGCGCCCGCGCAACCCTGCATAATCGAGACGGCGCGGGAAGCGGTTCGATTAGGAGGAGACATGTGGGCTAGACTTAAGCGGCTGTTTCGTTCGATATTCGGCGGCATTCTCGAAAAGGCCGAAGACCCCGAGTTGATACTTCAACAGACGATCCGCGATATGCGCGAAAAGGTTCCGCAGATGCAGAACAATGTCGCGCAGGTGATGGCTACCCAGAAGCTGCTTGAGAAAGAGGTCACCACCCTGGAGCGAGAGATAGTCGATTACGACGCCAAGGTCAAAGCCGCCATCAAGACCGGGCGCGACGACATAGCTCGCACGTACATAACCGCCTTGCAGGAGAAGCAGGTCGCACTCGACCGGGCCAAGCAGCAGCTTGAGACCGCGCGCAATGCCACGGAGCAGGCCAGGAAATTCCTGCAAAATTATATCCTCCAGGTGAAGAAGCGGACGGCAGAGGCCCAGCAGCTTGTCAACGAAGCCCGCGCGGCCAAGATGCAGGAGCAGCTCGCCCAGACCATGGCCTCCTTCCAGGTCGGCGACGACGCAGGCACATTTGAGGAGATGCGGGAGCGGATTCAGAGGCGCGCGGCGTCAGCCGAAGCGCGCATGGACCTTGCAACGAGCGGGACCGAAGCGCAGATCGCCGATATCGAGCGCGAGGCGCTCAACATACAGGTCGAAGATTCGCTCCTGGCTTACAAGCGCCAGATGGGGATGGTGCCCGACGCGCCGGCCTCGGTGCCTACAACGCCGGGGCTCGACCGCGAGTCCGACAAGACTCTCGGTCCGTCTGACCGCGCAAAGGCGCTCGAATAATTCAGTGATTTTGCGGGAGGCATAATCGAAAGCTTAAAGATATGTCTGAAAAACCTAGTTATGTCAAAGAGGCAGCCAAAGAGCCGCTCAACATCTGGGCCATGGTGGGTTTCGTAGCTGCCTCGGTCTTTACCGCCACAAGCACCGACATAGGCGCCCTCGCCTGGGTGCCGCTCGCGGCGGGCGCGTTTGCCGAAACGCTCTACCTTGCGACACTCCCGGCGACCGCTGCTTATCGCAGAGTCGTCGACCGGCGGCAGCGCCGTCGCGAGCTTGCCGAACGCGGGCGTCGTCGCGAGGAGCTTATCAAGATGTTCGACCCGCGCGAGCGCGAGGCGGTAGAGTATTATCGCTGGCTGAAGAACCAGATTTACCAGAATTATCAAAAATTCACTCATTCGAAGATGATCCCCGATGATATATTGAGGCTTGAGACGATCTGGGAGTCTTACGTCGATCTGCTCGACACCTATCGCCGTCGCAAGAACCACCTGCGCTCAGCAAATCGCCAGACTATTCAGAACCAGATTCAGCAGGCGGAGCGAGCCATTCAAACCGCGCCCGATGAGGGCACGCGGCGACTATACGAGAAGAACCTCAGCATACTGCAAAAAAGGCTCCAGGCGTACACCGATATCGAGAACTCGCTCAAAAGAATCGAGGCTCAGCTTCAATCGATAGAGTATTCATTCGGGCTCGTGAACGATCAGATAATCACTATGCCGACTCCTGAGCATATATCGACGCTCGACCTCGATTCGCTTCTCTCCTCGATAGAGCTTACTAAGGAGATACTCGAAGAGACGGCCCCGGTCCTTAGCCAGCTCGACGCCGCCGAGCGTAGCTCCGAGCAGGGCATTCGCCCTCCGATAGCGCAAAGACAGTAGGCAGTGGTCAGTGGTCAGTGGTCAGTGGCCAGTAATTGGTATTTGTGTGAAATAACTGTTACCAGGGGCAGAAATTCAGCAGCATAATTGGTTAAAGCCAACTGACCACTGGCCACTGGCCACCGACCACTGAATAGCTATGTCAAGAACAAGACTACTTCTCGATGAGATAGACCAGCTTCCCGGGTGGGCAGCTCGCATGACTCGCAAGTATTACGCCGGGGAAGCGAGCCATTTTCTGCTTTATAACAATATCTATGACCTTGTGCGGTCGGGCGGCGAGTACATAAGCCTGCTCAATTACCTTCAGCGAGAGCTTGTCGGAACAAAACATCTTGTGACCTACAATCGCAGCGAGGGCATAAAGTTCGGCTCTTCAGAAGCCGAGCGCGCATTCACGGCGCAGCTTCGCGTGGCCGATCCTTTGATGGGCCGCGAGGCCTTCAAACAGCTCCCGCGTGAGCCCGGACGCGCCATTCCGCTGATCGAGCATTTCCTGCTCTACGGAGACCAGGTTGCCGTCATCATAAACTACCTGGATACGATAATCCCGTCCGGCGACGTCAGCTACATGTCGGGCGATGACAGGACGAACCTTGTCGCATTCCAGCGGTGGATAACAAGCTCGCGTCTGCTGATGAAGGACAACATAGTCATACTGATCGCCGAAAGCCTTGCCGAAGTGCACCCGCGAATAAGGCAGAACTCCCGGCTGACGGCGATCGATATTCCCTACCCTGACGATAATGAGCGGCTTGAGTTCATTCGCCACATGCGCACGCAGCTTCCGCAGCTCAGACTCGAAGTCACCGAAGAACAGCTATCGCTGACGACGTCGGGGCTCAACCGCGTCCACCTGAATTCGCTAATGCGCAGCGCCGCTGTCGAAAGCGAAGGGCTGACGCTCGACAGGATAAGGCAGAAGAAAAAGGAGCTGATCGAGGCCGAGACCGTCGGGCTTGTCGAATTCGTCGAGCCGAGATACGGGCTCGATTCCGTGGGCGGAATGACGAAGGCGAAAGAGTACCTGGAGAAGATCGCGGAGACCATCAGATCGGGGCTTACGGATGAGGCCCCAATGGGGATACTCATAAGCGGGCCGGTCGGTACGGGCAAGACGTTTCTCGCCGAGTGCTTTGCCCACGACTGCGGTCTAAACGTTGTGGCGTTTAAGAACTTTAGGGAGAGGTGGGTCGGGTCGAGCGAAGCGAACCTCGAGAAGATACTAAATCTGCTTGAGACGCTGGCGCCTATAGTCGTTATCATCGATGAAGCGGACGCGACGCTCGGCTCGCGCGAGACGGGCGGCGATTCCGGCGTCGACGCGAGGATATTCTCGAAGCTCGCGGCGGCAATGGGCGACACCCGCAATCGAGGGCGTATTCTCTGGATACTTATGACGAGCAGGCCCGACCTTCTTCCAATAGATCTCAAACGTCAGGGCCGCGCCGAAGAGCACATATCTCTCTTTTACCCCGACTCGGAAGAAGACCGCCTGGCCATCATCGAAGCCATGCTGCGCAAGAACAAGATCGCGCACGAGGTGACGGACTGGTCGGCCATAACAAAGAGCACGATGACGCTTTCGGGCGCAGATATCGAGTCGATGCTGATTCGCGCGCGGCGGGTCGCGCGTTACGCCGGTCGCGGCAGCGTATCTCAAGACGATGTCCAACAGGTCGCAAGCGAGTTCAGCCCGGCGCGCGACGAGATGGCCGTCGAATACCAGATGCTCGTGGCAGCGCGCGAGGCGACGTCGCGCGACATGGTGCCGGAACAGTACCGCCATCTCACATCCGTCGAGCTGAGCAAGCGTATAGAAGAACTTCGTATGTTTATCAGGTAATCTGCCCGTTTCCGCGCGGTCTGCAATTACAATTTTTTACACGCCGCGCGGTTTTCGACTGCGCCTGTCGGGTTGTTTCATTGTATATTTAGAACTGTTATGCTCAGGCTGCCCAGATATAAATTCTCTTCACGGACGAAGCTGATCGCGCTTGCATTCGTAGCGGTGCTGCTTCCGACCACTGTGCTCTCCGTCATTCAATACCGGTCCCTTGTCGAGCTGGAGGGGAAAACAAAGGTCGCGGTCCAGGAAAACCTGCGTCAAACATTGCAGACCGTGACGCGCAGGGTGGAAGAGAATCTTCAGGACATAGCAAGAAAGTCGTTGAGCGGGATCGATCCTGGAGAGCTCGAAAAGGAGAGCCTCGAAGAGCTTGAATGCAAGCTCGCCGAGCTCAGACAGAAGAGCCCCGAGATCGATCAGGTATTCGCTTTTTATCGCTGCCCCACCCGAAACAAAGACTTCGCCGTCTTCTACGGCGCCGAGGGACTGCGCCGGTTAGACATGCAGCAGCTCAAAGAGAATGCTTTTGCCTATTCCGCCTATTCGGCATATAACAGCGCGCGGGCCGCGCGAAGCTCGTCGGATTGGAAGCGAGAGTTCTATTACTGGCAGATATCCTGCTGCCAGGCCCCCATGTTCAAGCTAGAGCATCAATACCAGCAGTACATATTCCGGACTCTGCCGTGTGCCGGAAAATCGGAGAGCTGGAGCTTCGCAGGGATCAGCCTGAACACGAAGTATATTCAGGAGAGTTTCCTGCCCGAAATCGTCCCCGCTGCGCTTAGCAAGTGCGATATCGATGTTCGCAATACAGAGCTCGCCCTCGGGGTCTATGACGAGCACAAGAGCGAGATTTACACAAGCGCGACCGGGGCGAACGGGCCTGAAGTCAGTATGGCCTTCGGGCCGATATTTCCGCGATGGGACCTTGCGCTCGGATACAAGAACACAACTATCGAGGCGCTGGCGAGAGATAATTTCCAGAAGAACCTTATGCTCACGCTTTTCGTCTTCTCGCTCCTCGTGTTCGGAATTATCCTGACCCTGCGCGCGACCGCCCGCGAGATGAAGCTGGCGCAGGCGAAATCGACGTTCGTATCGAACGTCTCGCACGAATTGAAGACCCCCCTTGCGCTCATCCGACTCTTCGCCGAGACGCTAGAGCTTGGCCGAGTCAAAAGCTCGGAGAAAGCGCACGAATATTACCGCATTATCAACAACGAGAGCCGCCGCCTCACGCAGCTCATAAACAACATACTCGATTTTTCGAAGATAGAAGCGGGCCGCAAAGAATACCAGTTCGTCGAATCGGACGTGGCCGAAGTGGTCGAAGACGTAGTTCGAAGCTACGAGTACCAGATCGTCAACTCCGGGTTCGAGATGAAGATCGATATAGACCACAACCTGCCGCATGTGCCTATTGATCGCGACGCGATCTCGCAGGCGGTCCTCAACCTTATAAACAACGCCGTAAAATACTCGGATGAGCACAAAGAGGTGGCCATTCGGGTTCGAGGGCGCGACAACGCTATTGCGATCGAAGTGGCCGACCGGGGGATAGGCATTCCGCGCTCGGAGCACGAGAAGATTTTCGAAAAGTTTTACCGCGTGAGCACAGGGCTCGTGCACGATACGAAAGGGAGCGGGCTTGGGCTCGCGCTTGTCAAACATATTGTTGAAGCGCATCGCGGCCAGATCCTCGTAGAGAGCGCGCCGGACAAAGGCAGCCGGTTTACCATTCTGATCCCCGTCGACGAAAGACGCGATGCGCCTAAAGAGATGAATTATGATGCCGGAGGGTACAAAGTTGCAGAGAGTCCTCATCATTGAAGACGAGCCCGATATGGTGCTCGGACTTCGGGATAATTTCGAGTTCGAAGGTTATGACGTTCTTGTCGCA
>DASTET010000769.1:0-12069 GCA_035709445.1 Blastocatellia bacterium
GGCATTAAAGTGCTTCTACACGAGTCCTTGAACTAAAAAAAACAGGGCATCGAAACGATGCCCAGACCTCCATGTTCCTATTCTTCCTAATCTATATCGGTTAAACGACCGTTCTACGCCCGCTGAGCAGGTTGAAGATCAGCACGATAACCGCTATGACAAGAAGCAGGTGTACAAAACCACCGATAGTCGTGCCCGTAATCAATCCGAGCAACCATAACACAAGAAGTATCACGAAAATTGTCCAGAGCATTTTTGTCCTCCATTTCGATTTTATGACGCCTGGTCAGGCCGCAACTTTCTCGCCGCCCCAATCCATAACGCCGGAATTACTGTCAGCAGAACGAAGCCCGATGACCCTCGCGCCCGGGGGCGCTGGCACAGTCCCTTCGCTCGCTTCCTTGAGACTCTGATTTAACGCAGAAAGAATTATCTCAAGCAGAAAGCCTCCGATTGCAACCGCAATCGCTGTCATAATCAATGCCGTGCCTATTGCTAATAACAGGGTCATCTTTCACCTCCACACTACTAATTTGCAACCGCCATGCCATTAGCGCCGGAGGCGACCAGCGTAGCTAAAATGCCCGGTTTTTTCAGGGTTTTTCAACGCAGGAAGAGTTTTGAAGAAAATAAACGAGGCTCAGTTGATCAGTTTCAGTACGCGGCGCCCGTCCGGGCGCGTACTCAAAGTATTCATCGGCGAGAGATCATAGAGAGGCTTGCTACTGTGAGATCAAATTCGAGGGTGAGGGAGTTATTCCTTCCACATCTGCGGCGGCCTCGTATCGTTCGATGCGACCGCGCCAGCCTGCCGGAACACGAAACCGGAAGATAATATCGTTGCAGCTCAGTATGTTCTCCCATTCTTTTCGATTAGATCGGACCGTACACTGCTCTATGGCGAACCCCGGCACCCATTCGCACATCTGTTTCAGGGCGTTTGAATAGAGTTGAAGACGTGCGGGGTCGAGCCCCATCAATCGAGCGGCGGCCCAGTCCACGGCTACCGGGTTAAAACCTGCCAGAACAACGCCCGACCTGTATGGCGATGGATGAAGCGGGCCTTCGCCTTCTCCGCCGACAACTCCATCTATCAGCGAAAGGTAACGGCGGACGGGGGCCGGTCGAAGGCGGCCATTCGCGTCGGCAAACATGAGTATGCGATTCAGATCGAGCACCATCCTCCAGGCGGTATCGTTCCCGTGCCAGTTGCCGTAGGTTAGGGCCTGCTCCCTGCCGCGCCCCGTAACTGAACCGAGCACCTTCCTGATCGCCCTCCACGCGACAAAAGGATATTTGCCCAGTCGCCAGCTTCTGCCGAGCAACAAATCCGAGAGCGCTCGCTCGGCGCGGTCATCCCAACGGGGGGAAGAGAACTCGTCTCCTCCCTTACCGGGTCCGCCCACCCGGTAATGCGCAAGGTGATTCTTGTCTGTGTTGATCCCAACCATGTTCTTGAGGTTCAATGTCACGCCTACCTTGCGATGGACCTTCAGCTTGGGAATCGAGATGACGACATCGCTTGAGAGCGCAGCAGACGAGATGACGTATTCGTGGCGCTCATTAAGGTGAGCCTCTATGGTCTCGCGGCGGCTGTAGTCGGCCCCGTAAAGACGCGACGAGTCTATGCCTTCCATAAAGCTCTCTCTGCCGAGCCTGACCGGCACCGGTCGGCTCGCCCCGTTGCCTAGCGGCCTGCGCTCCCAGACTATGCCGTATCTGTATGTGGTCTGCTCCTGGCGAAAATCTGCGGCGATGACTCTGATCCCCTGAGGCTCGCACCTGTCCTTGAGGAAATCTACTAGCCGGTCCATGCCGGTCGCGCGATAAAGCTCTCCCATATCGCAGTTCATCTGGGGCGCGTCGCCGATTATGATCTCACCTTCTCCCTTTAGAGCGATGGTCACATAATCGACAATAGCCCTTATCACCGACGGATGGGTCACGACCGCATCGAGCGGGCCTCCTCCGGCATTATAGTGGAGCACAAAGTTAGGCTTGATAAGAACACGGTCTCCCGCCGAAATCAGCTTCCGGAGCGGGTTCCAGGACGACTGGCCGAAACCGGCGCTGTCCATATCGAGAAGCCTGAGCGACTCGCGCACCATCGGATATACGCCGTTGCCGGGGTCGGTGTCGCCCTCACCGTGAGGATATTCCGGATATGATTCGGGAGGGTGAAAAGGGGCGGCGGCAGGGTACTCGCTCGCGCCCGAAACTATGGACACCGCGAGATTGTCAAGATGGGTTGCCAAGCCTCACCTCGTCTTTGCTGATTCTCGGCACATCCAGCTCCTGGACCACCATCCGAAATTTGCCCCTGGGCGAAAGCGGAATATCGTCGGTGAAGCTTAAAGTAATATCCATCGTATCCCCCATCTTTTCGTTCAACGCATGGAGTATGCGGCGGCTGTCGCGCTCTGTATAGCCCGGCCTTCTTTTGATCCTCAGCTCCACCTTGCCTTTCTCTCGCTGGTAAAACTGTATCTGCTGTGTCTGGTCAAAGGCGTGGGTATGTATGTTAAGGGCTGTCGCCGAAATCAGATTGTCCAGCTTGCCGACGAGCATCTCTTGCCACCGGCCCAGAGTCTCCTTCAATAGTTTATAATTGCGCCCGCACCCGCACGATGGCGGCCCGATCACGGCCCAGTCGTCGGTGCGGTATCTGATCAGCGGCATCGCGTAGTTATCGAGCGTCGTGCCTACCAGCTCGCCCATCTCGTCCTCTTCGGTCGCCGGAGAGCCGTCCTCCTTTATCACCTCGGCCACGCCGTACTCGGCGAATACATGATAGTGGTTGCTGACCTCACACTCCCCTGCGAGTATGAGGTCTTCGCTGTGGCCATACCACGAAAAGAGCCGCGCGCCGTAGAAAGACTCGATGAACTCTCTCTGTCCGGGGTAGAGGTTTTCAGAGGAAGCGAGTATCGCATCGAAACGCGGCGGCTCAATACCCAGGTCCTTCAGATGCCGGGCGAAATCGATGACAGCCGAAGGATAAGAATGGAGAAAGGGCAGCCTCTTGTCGCGCATCACCCGGCAGTAAACGGCCACGTTGTCAGCCGTCATGTGGAAGTTCGAGAATACGTAGGCGCGCTCCGAGACATCGTATGCCCAGTGTCGCCGGTTTCCGACCACCCATCCCCTCAGCATAGCGCGCAGCTTATCGGGGCTGAACCCCACGCGCGCCCACTGAGCGAACATAAACGCCTTCTCGCGCCCCCCTGAGTGACGGAGATTGTAAAAACCGAGCGGCTTTCCGAGCGTCCCGCCCGTCGTAAAATAGAACCTGTCGCGAGGCTTGATATTCTCGGCAAGTAAATCTTTGAGGTTCTCCCTGACCGTCTCTTTATCGAGAAGCGGAAGAGCGCTCAGGTCGGAGACACACCTGACTCGTTCGGGGTCGAGACCGACCTTCTTAAAGAGCGCGCGATAGTAGGGGACATTGCGCCCGGCATGTACGAGCAGTAATCGTAACCGCTTCACCTGATAGTCTGCGAGCCGGTCCTCGTCCCATCGCCCGGACTCTTTTAGCAGCTCAAGCGTAGGCGAATAGTAGGGGCCGAAACATATCTTCGCCGGGAGCCTGTAATAAACCGGCTTGAGTAACGCCTTGACCGCGCCTCTAATGCTCATCTAAATCCCAGTGCGACGGGCTAGTTCAAACCTCGCAACATCCTTCATGGTTAAACTTCGACGGGTTTTTCAACCGCCCGGCGCGAGGCTCGGATCTCTTCGTAGGTTTCGCGCGGACGTGTGATAAAGAAGATCGCTAGCAGGTATATGCTCGCCCCTATCACGAGCGCCTGGTTGAAACCTGTCAGTATAGCGATGACGAGCGCGGCGACCGTCCCCATTACCGAAGTCGCCCCGTTGACTCCCCACGCCCACGGGATCAACTCCGGCGAGCCGGACGCAAGCAGGCGAATCCCCAACGGCATCGGCATACCCATCAAGACCGCCATCGGCGCCATCAGCAATACCGCTATCACTATTCGCAATGCGAGCGGGAGGTGAACAAGCCCATAAAAGATCGGCGGGATCACCAGTATGTAAACGATTACAAGCCCCGCCAGCGCCACGATCAGCTTCTTTAGCAAGGAAGCTAACCTCTCTTCATCGAATCTGCCCGTGATGTAGCTTCCTGCTGCGCTGAATGTCAGCAGCGAGAACAGAACCACCGCAAGCGAATAGACGGGATGCCCGAGAAAGAGTATGAACTTCTGTATCATCGCTACCTCGACGATGATGAACCCCGCGCCGAGGCAGGCGAAGTAGAGCAGATAAGAGAGCTTGTCCTTTACTCTTGTCGTGAGCGCGCGCTTACGCACGAAGACGAGCGGAAGGATTATGAAGAGTATTACAAGCGCCGCTGTGATGACGAACAGCGCGAAAAGCACGAACGTGCCCAGGTTCGTCTTCTGCCATTCCCCGACGCCTGTAAGCGCCTCGTTGAGGTTCGACAGACGGATCGAGTTGAAAAAGAACGGATTGTTATCGCGCGTAGGCTCGACGTTCGTAACAAAAGTGCTCCACACCTCTGCCGGGTCTTCGGCTTCGATCATTCGCGTGAATATGTTGTCGGGCCTGGTCTGAGGCGTGTATAGCAAGTCGAACGCGCTGGCTGCCGAGATCGCTTCGATGTTGCGCACTTCGTCGTCGGTGAATTCGCTCTTCTTAAAGATGAAGGTTGCAGGAGAGCGGTCATACCCTTCGTGCGAATCTCGTATGATCATGATGTGGCGGTCGGGGTTGCTTATCCCAAGCTCGCTCATCATGGCGCGCGTAAGCGAGACGAGCCTGAGCATCTGGTCGGGCGGTTCGAAGTACCACCGCGTCATTGTGAGCAGCCCGTCGTCGTTCAGACGTGTAACATAGTCTTTGAACGCCTCGACCGTATATAGATTGTTTTCCGTGAGCGCGAACGCGCCCGCCGACGTCGCCGCCCAGGTATCGACCATAGTGGCTTGTAGGATGTCGTATCGCCTGTCCGACCTTCGTATGAAGCTACGCCCTTCGTCTACGACCAGGTTGACGCCCGGCTGCTCATAGACATATCCCGAATAGCTCTTGAATGGCTCGGAAGACATGACATCGCGGGCAATGATCGGGTTGACTTCGACCGCCGTAATCGAGGGCGCGCCGAAGACAAGCGCCGTGGTCACGTCATAGCCTCCGCCCGGACCTATGATCAACACATCAGGGTTCTGCTTCAGATGATAAGCCAGCGACGCGATGAGATAACGCTGATGCTGGTGAAGCGAAAGGTCGTTTGCATTTCTCACGATCCCCGTCGCCGCATCGGCATCGATCTTTATCTCGATGTGCCGGTCAAGCGCGCCTTCGACCGTTATTCGAGAAAACGAATTCCACTTCGAGAACAGGACGCTCGTCTCTTCGGCGCCTTTGCTCTGTCGTATCTCTACCCGGTTGGTGGCGATATTGTAGACGACAAGACCGGCCAGAGAGGCCGTCACGGCAAGAGAGATCGCCCGGGCCGCTCGGTCCCGTCCGGTCGAGGTGCTGAAAAGCACGGCCCCCGCAGCCGCTATGAGCGCGACAAGGAAGACCGTGTTTATTGCCCCTATAGAGTTCAACACGGGGATGAGCAGAAGGCACCCGAGCGCCGCGCCTGCCAGGTCGAACAGGTACAACCGGCTTATGTCTCTCGCAAGCCTTGTGATCGCAAGCGTGATCGCGCACCCGGCAAAGAAGAAAGGAAGCGTCGTAGCGCCGTAGATTCGCACGAGCCTATAGTAATTCTCCATCCCCGTCTCATATGTGAGAGGGTTTGTCAGTATCACATAAAGGGCGAAGAGCGTGCTTAGAGCGAACAGCACCGCCGATAGGCTCAGCCACCTTCCGGTCTTCTCCGGGCCGAGCTTGTGCTGGAATATGTAGATGAAGACGCCGCTCGCGCCCGAACCGAAAAGCGCGAGCGAGATAGCCATGAAGGCGAAGTGATAGTACATCGTGGCCGAAAACAGCCGCGTGAGCCCAAGCTCGAGCATCAGCACAGCCAGCGTTACAAGCGAGATTCCGAAGAATATCTTTGTCCGATTCATCAATTGGCTCCAGTGATTTTCAGCAATGCGGCAATGTCTCGACTCACCTCTTCGGCGCGAACGTCCCAGGTAGTGCTGCGTACCGCTTGCTGTCGCGCCTGTCGCTTTTGAATGCCCCCTTCTGTGAGCGCGTCCTCGACCTTCCGGATGAAATCGTCATAGCTTCGGGAAATGCGAAGTATACCATCCAGGGGTTCGTATTCGTAAAGCGGAGTGATGACGACCGGCTTCCCCGTGGCCAGGTACTCGCGCACCTTTATCGCGCTCCCATAACTTACAAACTCATTGTCCGTCACCCAGGGCAGGACGCATACCTGAAAGCTCGCCGCATAATGCGGCATCTCGGCGTACGGCTTTGAGCCGAGGTAGTGGACGTTAGAAAGGTCTTCTATAGCCAGTTTCGCAGCCTTCAACCCGAGAAGGACCCAGTGCCAGCCGGGCCGCTTGCGGCTCACATACTCGATAAGCTCCTGGTCAAGCAGCCAGGGATCTATCTGTCCGAAATAGCCGAGCCTCGGTTCAGGAATCGCCGATACCTCTTCAGGCGGCTCCCACTCTCGCACCGTGGCCGATGCGAAGTGCTCGAAATCTACCGCCTGCTCAAGCAGCTTCGACTTGCCGCGTATCTCCGGGTACGCGGCTGTGTCTTCTTCGAAAAGCTTTCTGCCGGAGTAGTAGACAAGGTCGGCTCGCGCCAGCATATCGCGGTGCATTCCGGTTATTATGCCGCTCGTTGTTGCATGGTCCATTCGGTTGGCATCGTATTTGTCCGACACCTGGTAGATCAAGGCACGCTCGCCTAGTCGCCCCGCGATATCGCGCGCCGTAGGTATGGCGATCCACAGCACCGGACTTCGAAAGTCGAATGCGACCATCAAGAGCTTGAATTGAATAAGCAGCAGCAGGCGATTGATCGCGCGGCCTGCGCGGCTCGAATAAAACGGCGTGACGAGCGGCGTGACCACGATAATGCCTTCTTCGGTCCGGCGAACGAACCGGGCCAGGCTCGGGAGCTTTCGCTTGATCTTCCCCCAGAAATCGGGGCTCCGCATCGAAGGCAGCCCCATGGAGATCGAGTTGACGAACATCACACGGTTGCCTGCGCGAGCCAGCCTGCGCATTATGTGGTTCTTCGAGTGCGGGTGATGATACCACCAGTCCTCGCCCGCAAAACATATTATCGATTCGTCCTTGATCACAATGTTCAAAGATTATGCGCCGCGTCAAACACTCTCTCGGCGTTGTGACGCCAGGTGTACTTCTCGATGACCGTTTGACGCGCCGCCGCGCCGAGCCTCCTTCGGAGTGGCTCGTCTTTTGTAAGCATCTCGATGCCTGCGGCTATCGCGCGGCTGTCGCCCGGCTCTACGAGCAATCCGTTCTCCCCGTCTTCGATCACATCGGCAATCTGCCCCAGGCGGCTTGCGATTACGGGCCGCTCCATCGCCAGGTACTCGAAGAGCTTTGTCGGCGATCCAAAGAATTCGCTGCCGTCACCGGACGGTACGTGAGGCGATACGAGAATATCGCATGCATCGAGGTAGCGCGGCGCGTCCGTATGTGGCACGCGGCCAGTAAACGTAGCGCGCGAGCTGTTCCCCGTTGACGACAGTATCGATTCCGTGATCGCGCGCTCATCGCCGTCGCCTATGAATAAGTAGTGACAGGCGTGCTCGGCGCTTACGTGCCCGGCAGCTTCCGCAAGGACCGGCGCGCCGTGCCAGGGACCGAACGTGCCTAGAAAACCAATTACGATCCTGTCATCGATGCCGAGCGAGAGCCTCACATCCTTCCCGCCGCAGCCGGGTCGAAACCTCTCGGTATCGACGCCGTTAGGATTGACGATGATTCTTCGCGGCTCCACGCCCGTAGCTACTAGATTCCGCCGCTCGACTTCGGAGACGACGAAGATAAGGTCTGCGGCATCAAGGTTGAGCTTCTCGATCCGCTTCAGAAGCCACACGAGCCCGACAGGGTCCCAGTGCTGGCTCACCCATACTTCGGAGCCGTTGAATTCGAGAAGCAAAGGGCGGCCTGTTGCGAGAGAGAGAGCAACGCCCGTCAGGTTAAACCGGCTGTACCGCTGATATATCAAATCGAAATCTTCCATGTCCGTTTCGCCATCTCCGATGAGGCTCAGGCCCTTCGCCGTAAAGGTGAGATTATTCCATACCTCGTGCAGCGCCCGCGTTGCGCTTATGGCTATCGAAGGCTCGATAATAAATGACGCGCCTTGATTGGTGGAAGAGAGGGAGGTTTTGCCGCTTATCAGGAAACGGATTCTATGGCCGAGCAAACGAGCGCCGCTCGCAAACCCGGACGAGTGCGTGACCATACCTCCTTCGGTCGCCGAAGCGAGTGTAGCTCTCAGATAGAGCAGCGTCCGCGAAGGCGTTTTCGACTTGCGATGAAACCGGTCGCGCTGGACCTCTCGCAGTGCGCGTGAAAACCCCAGCAGCGTCGTTATAAGCCAGGTGAGCGGGACAATCGCCGCATACCCGAATGCAATCTCAAAGACGAGCCGTGGCGCTTCGACAAGAAATACAGAGGCTCGCGTGCGCTTCAGCGTTGTCCCAGCGGCGTCTCCCCAGACGATCTGCGCGGACCCGGCGAGCGCGGCGAAGAGCATTATCGCGCCCCGCATGCTCTGCGCGCCCGCATCCTGAGTAAAGACCGCGAAGGTATGATGCCTGATGCTGCGCAGATGCTTGAGCGCCTTGAGCCTTGACTGCCACTTCAGATCGGCCTTGTAGATAAGCCATATTTCGGGCTCGGTCAGGTTTCGCTCGGCCCATCTGCGCGCCTCTGCCCTGTTGCTTGAAAGGTCGAGCAGGAGCGCCGTATCAAGTGGCGCGGCCTTGCCTGTGATCGCGCCCCCAGCCGGAATGCTCCTTATCCGCCCGCTGGGTTCGCGCGACGTCGATGCAGAATCCGATTTGTGCGGGAGAACGGGCGAGGTCACTTGATTGCCCTGATAATGAGGTTCCATCCGAAATGATTCGCGAGCCACACGAATATGCGTTCAGGCAACAGGCGGCCTGCCAGCCTGAGCTCCTCGCGAGTAAGCTGGTTCACTGAGATTTCGGTCCGGGCGAAGTCTTTGAAGAACTCGCGAGCCTCGCGCTTTGTGTAAGCCTTGACCAGCGGAGCCCCGCCTGTTTCCGATTGCTCGACGTGACGGCTCATGATCTCTTCAACGCCGCTGCTAAAAAGCTCTCCTCGAAATATGCCGTGCTTTAGCACGATCGCGCCCCAGTAATAGAGCGACGCGCGATTATAGAGCATAACTATCGCCTCTCCGCCATGGCGCAGAACCCTATGGACCTCGCGTATCGCGCGCCCGGTGTCGGGAGTGTGGTGCAGCACGCCGAACGAGTAGACGACATCAAAGCTCTCGTCGGCGAAAGAGAGCATCTCGGCGTCTTCCAGTGCGAACTCGCCGCGCTGGTCATATACCTCGAATCTCCGGCGCGCGATTTCAACGCTGCGAGGAGTGAGGTCGACGCCGGTCACCAGAGCGCCGCCGCGCGCAAACTGCAACAGGTCTGTCCCCGTCCCGCAGCCTATCTCGAGAAGTCGCTTGCCTCGATACCGGTCAAAGCCTATGGCCTCTCTCATCCAGGGCGAATAGACTCGGTAGCGATACTCTTCGATGGCGTCGAAGTACTGCCGCGTGCCGAAAGTGTGCCCACGCGCGACGTGCGCGCCGCACGGGTTGGCGCTCCATTGTTCCTGCGCCCGCCGCTTGTACTCGTCAGACAGGGCTGCTCGGATTGATAGATCGCTTCTTTTTCCCGGGCCAGTATTTATCATCATTCGAGCGTGCGCCTGAACCTCTGATAGTAGTAGAGGGTCAAAGCGTAGTCCAGAGCCATCGCAGCGGCGGCGGTCCAGGCCGCACCCATTATCCCGAACATAGGCACTACAATGATCAATCCGAGCGAGTTTGCGAGGGCCACGATAGCGGTTATGTTTCGAAGCTCTCTGCCGCGCCCGTGTGATGAGAGAAAAGTATTGTAAGGCTGGAAGAGTCCGGCAAACAGGTTCCATACGGCAAACGGAACGAGCAGCGGGGCTGCCTGCGAGTACTTGGGGAACATATGGCCCAGAACGAGCGGCCCGACAAACGCCAGCGCCGCAGAAGAGATAAAAAGCACAGCCGAATTCCAGCGGGCAATATGAACCGGCACGCGGTTGAGTTTTGTAAAGGCTCGAAACCTCGTTATCGCAAGCGCGCGGGCAACCGTTACAATCGGGCTCGAAAGCTTCTGCGCGATTGCATACATACCGAGCGGAGCGAGATCGACGAGAAAGTATGCTATGACGAGATTGTCAAACCTGGTCGAGATGTTCCCGGTTATGCGCGAAACGTACATGTTCAGGCCGTAGCTTCGGACTTCCTTGAACGTCAGCTTCACGAACCGTTTATTATCGTCAAACTTCGGCCTCAACCGGATAAGCGTCCAGGCAGATGCGATGCCTATCGCCAACAGGTAAGTGACGAGGGCCGATGTTGCGCTGAGCGAGCCTGTGAGGCCGAGGGCCAGGAGTATCACCAGGTTCGAGCCGCTCATGAGAAGCTGGAAGACCGACAGCGTGCGTATTCTGTTCAATCCCTGACAGCATTGCTCTGCGAGCTGATGAAACGGCTGAATGAATACAAACAGCGCAGCCGTGATGAGCACCCACCGCACATTTTGATGAAATATGAAATCTATCGGGATGGCCGCGATTAAGATAAAGAGCGAGAGCGCGACCCCTATGCCGATTGCGATCAAGACCAGCGCGCCGATCCCGCGCCTCTCGCTCTCCTCGTCCGATGCGAGCGCAAGCACCCGCGAGCCTGCCGGAAATATGCCCACCTCAAAGATGAGCCCCGCAAGGACGACTATCGTGAGACACAGAGCAAACCTTCCCAACTCGACGGGCTCCATCCACCTGGCCATCACAAGGCTTGAGAAGAAACCCGCTCCCATCGAGACGGTATGCGCTGAAAAGAGCATCCCCGCCTGCCGCGTAGTCTCTCCGAGCCTGAGACCAGGTCGAGAGCCCTGCGACGCGGCGGCTGGCGGTGGGCCTGAGCCCTTTGGCAGTTCGGATTCGACTCTCAAGCTATGACTCTCCTGCTCGCCGCAAACCGGCTGTCTCCGGCCCCGCATTCATCTCTTTGCTCGATCCAGCGATCATACCAGAGGCTTAGATTCAGGAGCGCCCACAGATGAAAAGAATAGTTGACCCGCCCGGCTCGCTGCTCCTCGAGGAGGTGGCGCACGTTTTCGTAATCGAATATCTCGCGGCGTGAGAGCGCAGAGCCGAAAATGCCATCTTCGACAAAACCGCTCATCCGACCAAACAGCCACTCTTTTATAGGCGCGCCGAACCCCTGCTTCTTCCGCTCAAGCACCGACGCGGGAACAACGCCTGCAAGCGCCCGCTTGAGAACATATTTCGTTTCACCGTTGCGGTATTTCAACGAACGCGGAATCTTCATCGCAAATTCGACAAGATGATGATCGAGAAAGGGAACGCGCGCTTCGACAGAAGTCGCCATCGTCACCTTGTCGACTCGCATAAGCAGCAGCTCCGGGAGTCTCAGTTTCAACTCCTGGTAAATCATCCGGTCGAGCTGGTTCGCGCCGGGCCTTGCGGCGAGCAAGCGGTCCAGGTCCCTCTTTATTACAAGGTGAGAGGATGTCTTAACCCTTGCCCTGTAAGATTCGGTTAATAGCGGTTGTTTCTGCGACTCATCAAAGACGAACGCGCCGCTCCAGAACAACTCTTCGCCGGTTTTGAGCCTGCGGAAAAGATCGGGGAGCGCCCTTCGCAACATCGGCGGTAGCGCGCCCTCGCTCGCGCTGAAGAGGGCCTGTCCCGTTCCCGCCACGACTCGCCGAGCCCATACAGGCAGCCTCGAAAGATATCGCCACGCATAATCGTAGAACTTCAAATAGTACGTATAGTCCCTGTAGCCGCAGAAGAGCTCGTCCGAGCCCTCGCCGACCTG